>JAKAJW010000451.1 GCA_021813645.1 Pseudomonadota bacterium
ATCAGAAGCTGGTGTGAGGGGGGGGGGACCTTGCACGCGTGTAAGGTCCGGTAAGCGGCTGATTTTGCTGGATATGTGGGTGTGGCGTTAACGAACGGGCAAGGTCTGGGGCAGGGGATTTCACGCCGCCAGATGGTGCTTCCTTCCGCTGCACCCGAGCGCCGGGGCCGATCAGAGGACCTGCCAGTGGCAGGTCATCCGGCCCCTCGGCTGGAGGCGCAAGCCGCAAGCCGACCTGGTGGCTGGGCCGGGCACAGACCCGAGGGATGCTCCTGACTGGGCGGGCGCGGATGCGCCTGCCGGGGGCAGGCAGGCGCATCCCGACACGCTTCGGGCGTGTCGGGGACTTTCGGACAAATCATATTCGGCTCTTCAAAAGCTAAGAGAGATGGAAATACGAGAATGTTCATGCGATACTAGCTATCATGCGGCATCTGTCCACGATGAACGACGCTGGCCAGTGCAATGCAGTGGAGTTCAAATTGCGACAGCAGCCACGCTATTTATGGCAGCTTCCATCCGGCCAAAGTGAATTGCTGGTTGAGACTCTGCTTCCGACTCTCGTGAACGCGGGCTTGCGCAGCGGAGCGTGCGTTGTCGAGAAACTGGGTGGTGGGGCGCACAGCCGAATCTACAAGGTTGACTACAGGGGAATTGCAGCAAACGCCTATTGCGTTAAGATTCCTGATTTTGGATCTGTAGGGTCATATAACGAGGCTGGGCAGGTTTTAAACTCCATCGCGCACGAAGTGGAAAAGACCTCGCAGCTTTGGGCATCGCCATTTATTCACATGTTTTCCCGAATTGACAATCTACTCCGTTGGCCCGTTTTGGTCTCTGCTTGGCGGTACGGGACACTCAAGGATTATATCCTTGTGCGGCAAGGCGTCGACGATTTCGATCGAGTTTTTGCGATTCTGCAAATTGTTTGGGCACTGCAATTTGCCAAAAGGCGAGGAATTTCTCCGCATCAAGATCTCAAGCCTGAGAATATTCTTGTTGAGGACATAGGGCTCGGAAAATTTGCCGACTATCAGGGTTCTGGTATCAAACTGCACTGCCGTGTCGCCGACTTTGCGCTTGCCAACGGCTACCGTGAGCTTGGTAGGCCATTCGGCAGCCGCCCGTACCAAGCGCCAGAGCAGTATAGTGGCATTGCCCCTATTTTCGATGCAGAAAAGATTGACGTTTTTGCGCTCGGGGTAATAATGTTTGAACTCTTCGAAGAAGGCATGCACCCAATAGGTCAAATTACGGAAGATGTGTGGCCGGAAAACTTGGAAAAGCCGGCGTCTACACAGAATAAGTGGAAGCGGGAAGATCGGTGGAAGAAGTGGGCGCAACAGAACGACAAGACACTGCCGGCAGCAAGGACTGCGTTGGGCAATGACTTTTCTGACTTTATCGTCAAGATGATTTCTGGAGACCCGGTCACTCGGCCATCGCTCGACAGTGTAGAGCTTAAACTCTTGATGTATCTATCGGAAAGGTGGCCGGAGCGAACCAAGGAGGCAGTTCTTCAGGCAGATTTCTGGACAAGTGAAAGCGAGAACTTCGAAGATCCGGCCGGTTTCCCGCCTTTAGTGAAGGATCTCTTGGTGCAAGTAGAGCACTTGCGAGCCGCCGCACAATACTTGCAAGAATTCAAGGACGAGTAAGTTAACCGTTGTCGATGGCAGCTGACCCCGGGGGCTGCATGACGGGTTCTTATGGGTTAGTTCGTCTCCTCACCCCTGCAACGTCCTCACCCCATACCCCTCGCCCCTTGCCTTCATCGCCGCCACCGCCGCCACGCTCGCGGCCATCGTGGTGAAATACGGAATCTTGTCCATCAGCGCGACCCGCCGGATGTCCCGGCTGTCGTTGATCGCCTGGGTCCCCTCGGTCGTGTTCATCACCAGGGCGATCTCGCCGTTCTTCAGCCGGTCCACGATGTTCGGCCGGCCCTCGTAGACCTTGGCCACCGGGGTCGAGGCCACGGCATTCGCCGCCAGCCAGGCAGCGGTGCCCCGCGTCGCCACGATCTCGAACCCCATCGCCACCAGATCGCGGGCGGCCTGGGCCAGGGCTTCGGTCTTGTCCATGTCCTTGACCGACAGGAAGACGCGGCCGGATTCGGGCAGGATCGTGCCGGCGCCCATCTGCGCCTTCAGGAAGGCCAGGGCAAAGGTGCGATCCCAGCCCATCACCTCGCCGGTCGAGCGCATCTCCGGCCCCAGCACCGGATCGACACCGGGAAAGCGGGCAAAGGGCAGCACGGCCTCTTTCACGCTGAACCAGGGAGTCTTGGGATCGGCCAGCGTCAGCGGGTCGGCCAGAGGCAGCGGGCTGTCGGGGCCGACATCCTGGGCATAGGGCGGGCGCAGCGGAAAGTTGCCCAGCGGCTCACCCGCCATCAGCCGCGCGGCGATCGAGGCGATGGCGCTGTCGGTCGCCTTGGCCACGAAGGGCACGGTGCGCGAGGCGCGGGGGTTCACCTCCAGAACGTAGATCACCCCGTCCTTGATGGCGAACTGCACGTTCATCAGGCCGACGACATGCAGCGCCAGTGCCATCTGCACCGTCTGATGCTTCAGTGCCGCGACCGTTTCGGCGCTCAGCGAATGCGGCGGCAGGCAGCAGGCGCTGTCGCCGGAATGGACGCCGGCCTCCTCGATATGTTCCATGATACCCGCGACATGCACCTGAGTGCCGTCGCAGAGGGCATCGACATCGACCTCGATCGCGCCGGACAGATAGCTGTCCAGCAGCACCGGGCTCGAGCCCGAGACCTGCACCGCCGTGGTGATATAGCGCTCGAGCTGCGCGTCGTCGCGGATGATCTCCATCGCGCGGCCGCCCAGCACGTAGGACGGGCGGATCACCAGCGGATAGCCCACCTCGCGGGCCACGGCGAAGGCCTCGTCCCGGCTGCGCGCGGTGCCGTTGTGCGGCTGTTTCAGGCCCAGCCGGTGCAAGAGCTGCTGGAAGCGTTCGCGGTCCTCGGCCAGGTCGATGGCGTCGGGCGTGGTGCCCAGGATCGGGATGCCTTCCGCGTGCAGGGCATCGGCCAGCTTCAGCGGCGTCTGGCCGCCGAATTGCACGATGACCCCGTGCAGCGTGCCGTTTTCCTGCTCGACCCGCAGGATTTCCAGCACATGTTCCAGGGTCAGCGGTTCGAAATAGAGCCGGTCCGAAGTGTCATAGTCGGTCGACACGGTTTCCGGGTTGCAGTTGACCATGATGGTCTCGTAGCCCACGGCGGAAAGCGCATAGCAGGCATGGCAGCAGCAATAGTCGAACTCGATCCCCTGGCCGATGCGGTTCGGGCCGCCGCCCAGGATGACGACCTTTCTGGCATTCGTCGGCCGGGCCTCGCATTCCACCTCGCCCATCGCGGGGACTTCGTAGGTGGAATACATGTAGGGGGTCTGGGCCTCGAATTCGGCCGCGCAGGTGTCGATGCGCTTGAAGACGGCCCTGACGCCGAGATTGCGGCGGGCGCGGCGCACCTGGGCCTCGTCGCGCCCGGTCAGCCGGGCCAGGCGGGCGTCGGTGAAACCCATCATCTTGAGGTGACGCAGGCCTTCGGCGCTGACCGGCAGGCCGCTGCGGCGGACCTCGGCCTCGGTGTCGATGATTTCGCGGATCCGGGCCAGGAACCAGGGGTCAAAGGCGGTGATCGCGCCGATCTCGTCATCGGTCAGGCCAAGGCGCATGGCCTGGGCGATGATGCGCAGCCGGTCGGGCGTGGCCTTTGACAGGGCCGAGGTGATGGCGGCGCGGTCGGAGGCGGCGCCGCCGCCGATGCCGGGAATGGCGATTTCGTCAAAGCCGGTCAGGCCGGTTTCCAGGCTGGCCAGCGCCTTTTGCAGGCTTTCGTGGATGGTGCGGCCGATCGCCATCGCCTCGCCCACCGATTTCATCGCGGTGGTCAGGTTGGGCTCCGCTCCGGGAAATTTCTCGAAGGCGAAGCGCGGGATCTTGGTGACGACATAGTCGATGGCGGGCTCGAACGACGCGGGCGTCACCCTGGTGATGTCGTTGTCCAGCTCGTCCAGTGTGTAGCCCACGGCCAGCTTCGCGGCGATCTTGGCGATGGGAAAGCCGGTGGCCTTGGACGCCAGCGCCGAAGAGCGGCTGACGCGCGGGTTCATCTCGATCACGACCATGCGGCCATCGGCGGGGTTGATCGCCCATTGCACATTGGAGCCGCCGGTTTCGACGCCGATTTCACGCAGAACGGCGATCGAGCCGTTCCGCATGATCTGATATTCCTTGTCGGTCAGGGTCAGGGCCGGGGCGACGGTGATCGAATCGCCCGTGTGCACGCCCATCGGATCGACGTTTTCGATGGAGCAGACGATGATCGCATTGTCCGCCTTGTCGCGGACGACCTCCATCTCGTATTCCTTCCAGCCCAGCAGGCTTTCGTCGACCAGGACCTGCGCGACGGGCGAAGCCTCGAGCCCGGATTTCACGATGGCCTCATAGTCGTCGCGGTTATAGGCCACGCCGCCGCCGGTGCCGCCCAGGGTAAAGGCGGGGCGGATGATGGCGGGCAGGCCCACATAGGCGATGGCATCCAGCGCGGCGCGAACGCCGGCGGCGATGTCATACTTGCCATTCGCGTCCCTGGGGGCCGCAATGATGGTGGCCTTGGGATTTTCCAGGCCGATCCGGTCCATCGCCTCGCGAAACAGCTTGCGGTCCTCGGCCATCTCGATGGCTTCGCGCTTGGCACCGATCAGTTCCACGCCGAACCGGTCCAGCACGCCCATGTCGGCCAGAGCCAGCGCGGTGTTCAGCCCGGTCTGCCCGCCCATCGTGGGCAAGAGCGCATCGGGGCGCTCCTTCTCGATGATCTTGGCCACAACTTCGGGCGTGATCGGCTCGATATAGGTGGCGTCGGCCAGGCCGGGATCGGTCATGATCGTGGCGGGGTTCGAGTTGACCAGGATCACGCGATAGCCTTCCTCGCGCAGCGCCTTGCAGGCCTGCGCCCCCGAGTAGTCGAACTCGCAGGCCTGGCCGATGACGATGGGCCCCGCTCCGATGATCATGATCGACTGGATGTCGGTTCTCTTCGGCATGGGTCTCTCCGTTTCGGCAGGGCAATCGGGCAGGCAGGGCCAGCGGGGTCGGCAGCAGCGGTCGGGCAAATTGTCGGGGGTTATAGTCGGGCCGTGACCGGGTGCAAGGCGCAAAAAGCAGGCCGCCGCCGCCGGGCCCGTCGCTGACCGACTCCCGCGCAGGATCCAGCGGGAATCACGCCGGAGTTCGGGCGGCAGGCCGGGGCAGAGGGAGGCTCGCAGCCGGACTCAGACCGCTGGCGCCCGCGGCCCGCGGCCCAGTGCCGCCTCGATCTCGTCCATGACATCGGCCGGCAGGGGGCCCCTGTCCAGCGCCCCCGCCAGATCGATCACCTGCGCTGCCGACTTGAAGCCAGGGATCGGCAGGCTGACCGGGCATTTCGCCCAGAGCCAGCCGATCGCGCCCTGGGTCAGGCTGCGCCCACCCACTCTCAGCAGCTCTTGCACCGCCTCGAGCTTGGCCAGGGCTGCGGGAGCGATCCGTCCATCCTGAAACCAGGTGAGCCAGGGAAAGGACTGGGCGCGGATGTCCTGCGGGTCAAATCGGGTCGCGGCGGAATGGCGGCCGCCCAGCAGACCCATGGCCAGCGGCGAGCGGATCACGGCGATCCGTCCGGCATCGCGCACCACGTCCAGCCCGGCCAGGTTCGGATCGAAGACATTGCTGCCCAGTTGCACGCAGCGGAAATTCGGCCGGCCGGGCAGGAAGGCCGCCCGTGCGGGGTCGTCCGTGCTCCAGCCCCAGGCGCCGAGCCTGCCCTGTGCCACCCAAAGGTCGAGCCGGTCGAATATCCGTTCGGCGGCCTCGAACGGGGCGTCGCCGACATGCAGATGCACCAGATCGATCCGGTCGCGCCCCAGCCGGTGCAGCGAAGCCTCCAGGCTGATCTCGATCTCGGCCGGGTCCAGCGTGACCCCGGTGACATCGCGGCGCTGCCGATCCATGCGATGGCCGACCTTGGTGGCGATGCGCACATCGTTGCGGCCCCGCAGGGCGCGGCCCAGCAGGATCTCGGAATGGCCGGCACCGTAGATTTGCGCCGTGTCAAAGAAACGGATGCCGGCATCGACTGCGGCCTGGATGGCGCGGATCGCCTGGGATTCGTCGACATCGCCGTAGCCGCCGGCCATGCCCTCGAATGTGAAATGGCCGCCGATGGGCCAGGCCCCCAGGCCAAGCGCCGGGACGCTGGTTCCGTGCCACAGACTGCGCGTCAGCAAGGGCGGTCTCCTTTCGCGAAACCATGCGCCGAACGCCAGGGTCGCGCAACGAATTCCGGTGCCCGCCGCTGTCCGGATGGCACAGCCCCGGAAAACGGCAAGGCCGGGGTCGCCCCCGGCCTTGTGTCTTGCATGCGGCGCGCGCGCGCGCGATCAGGCCTTTTCGCCCACCGCCGCTTCCGCCGCCGCGATGGCGGCCTTGCGCGCGGCGATCTTCTCGCCGGTCGGCGGGCCTTCGAAGCGGCGGTTCTCCACCGCCAGCCAGAGCACCATCGCCAGCGCCAGGAAGCCCAGCACGACCCAGAGCACGCGCTCGTTCGGCGGGGCCACGGCGATGAACAGGATCACCGCCATGCCGATGACCGACAGGACGGTCACCAGCTTGTAGAGGCCTTCGCTCATCGCCCAGGGGCCGGGCTTGGGCCACTTCGGACCGCCATAGGCGAACATCCCGGCCACCAGCGGAATGGTGAACGACAGGAACAGGAACACCAGGGTCGAGTTGACCACGACCACATAGATCGAGGTCTCGCCGACCTTGATGGTCAGCGCCAACACCACATAGAGGATGCAGAGCGCCGTCGCGGTCCAGATCGCATTCACCGGGGTGCGGTATGTCCGGCTGACCGTGGCCAGCGCCTTGGACCCGACCGGCATGCCGCCATCGCGCGAGAAGGCAAACAACATCCGCGAGGCCGAGGTGACGGTGGCCAGGCCGCACAGGAACTGCGCGATCAGGATGAAGAGGTAGATCACCGCCTTCAGCCCGGCCGGAAGCACCGCGTCCATCGTGCCGAAGAACACGCCCCAGCCCTGGGCGGCGGCGGCATCCATGTCGGGAATGGCCAGCATGATCGCGCTGATCATGATCCAGCCGACGATCGAGGACCAGAACACCGATGACACGATGCCGCGCGGCACCGAATGCGCGGCGTTCTTGGTTTCTTCCGACGTATGCGCCGAGGCGTCATAGCCGGTGATCGTGTAGACCGGCAGCAGCAGGCTCAGCAGGAACAGGTAGGCCATGTTGTCGGATTGCGGAAAGACGTTGCCGCCCGCCTCGCCCGAATAGTTCTTGAAGGTCCACAGCCGCGAGATGTCGATGGCCGGGGCGTAGTAGAGGCAGGCCACGACCAGCACGGCGGTGGTGGCGAAGATGATCCAGCCCGAGATGTCGGTCAGGAAGGTGGTGACCTTGATGCCGACGTGGTTGAAGATCGCCTGGATGATCGTGATCGCGGCAACGAAGCCGACGATCTGCCAGTCGGTCCCGGCAAAGCCGAAATAGGATCCAAACGTGCCGGTAAAGAAATAGGCAGTGCCGATGTTGATGGCGCCCAGCACGGTGATCAGGCCCAGAAGGTTCAGCCAGGCGGTGAGCCAGCCCCAGAACCGGTTGCCCAGGATCGAGCCCCAGTGATACAGCCCGCCCGCCGTCGGGAAGGCCGAGGCGATCTGCGCCATGGAAAGGGCGAACATGCCCGAAACGATACAGCCCGTGATCCAGCCGATGCCCGCCCCGGCGCCGCCGACCGAGCCGATCGCCTGAGCGAAGGAGTTGATCCCGCCCGAGAGGATGCAGATGATGGAAAACGAGATCGCGAAGTTCGAGAATTTCGACATGGAGCGGGACAGCTCCTGGGCATAGCCCATGCCATGCAGGACCTTCAGATCCTCATGGTGGTCCTTGTCTGTATAGTCGTTCATGTGGTGGGTACCCTCCTGGACAGGATGTTCTTCTTGTTATGGGTCGGCGATTTCCTGCCGACTGGCCGCAGGAAAGCGCGGAATTTTCAACCTGTCCAGCATTGAATAGATGTTTACAGCACCACAACGGTTTTCTCGCGGGCCGGGTGTCGGTTTTCAGTGCGAAACGGTTGTGGCGGGCTGGCGAAGGAGCGGCGATCGCATTAGCTGGGGGTCCGAAAGGGGGTCGCGATGATCCTTCTGGAGCATGGTCCGCAGATGCGCCCCGCGGCTTTTGGGTCGGCGGTGGGCCAGGTCGTGGCATGGGAAGCGGCGGAGGTGCTGCCCGCTCTGGCCGCGCTGGATGCCGCGCGGGCGCGCGGCCTCTGGG
>JAKAJW010000240.1 GCA_021813645.1 Pseudomonadota bacterium
CGCGGTCTGTGGCGCACGCTGGCCGCCGGCGCCGCCTTCACCTGGCTCAACCCGCATGTCTACCTCGACACCCTGGCCCTGATGGGCGCGGTCTCCACCGGCTTTCACGGGCTGGAACGCAAGTTGGCATTCGCGCTCGGCGCCACCTCCGGCTCCTTCATCTTCTTCTTCGGGCTTGGCTACGGCGCCCGCCTGCTTGCGCCGCTGCTGCGCCGGCCCACCGCCTGGCGCCTGCTCGACCTGATGATCGCCGTGATGATGTGGGCAATCGCCGCCAGGCTGGCGCTGCCGCTCCTGTTGTGACTCCGATCGCGCACCACGGCCGCTCGCCGTCACCATCCGCGGCCTCGCGGGCCCGCGCACAGGCCCGCACCGGACGCGGACGCGCTACATGGCCGTCCAGCCGCCGTCGACGCTGATCGTCGTGCCGGTGATCTGATCCGCCGCGGCCGAGCAGAGGAAGACCACCGTGCCGCCGATCTGTTCGACCGTCGCGAACTGCCGCGACGGCTGCCGCTCCAGCATCACCTCACGGATGACGGTCTCCCGATCCATGTCATGCACCTTCATCTGCTCTGGGATCTGCGCCTCGACCAGCGGCGTCAGCACGTAGCCCGGGCAGATCGCGTTGCAGGTGATGCCCTGGCCAGCAGTCTCCAGCGCGACCGTCTTGGTCATGCCGACGATCCCGTGCTTGGCCGAGACATAGGCCGATTTGAACGGCGAAGCGGTCAACCCATGAGCCGAGGCGATATTGACCACCCGCCCCCAACCGGCCTCGCGCATCATCGGCAAGGCGGCGGCCGTGGTGTGAAAGGCCGAGGTCAGGTTGATCGCGATGATCGCATTCCACTTCTCGATGGGAAACTCATCGATCGGGGCGACATATTGGACGCCGGCGTTGTTCACCAGGATGTCGCACTTCCCGGCCTTCTCGATCAGCGCGCGACAGTCCTCGCCCTTCGACATGTCCGCAGCGATGTAGCGGACCGCGACGCCGTGCTCCTTGGCCAGTGATTCGGCCAAAGCATGGTCTTCGGGCCGGTCGGTGAAGGAGTTGAGAATCACATTCGCTCCCGCCCGCGCGAGCTCTTGTGCGACGCCAAGACCGATCCCCGAATTCGACCCGGTGACAACGGCGGTCTTTCCCGAAACTGTCATGAAACCTGCCTTTCCTGCTGCAGCTGCGCGGCGAGGATAGGCGGCCTGCCCTGCCGCTTCCAGCGGCCGCGTTCCATCATGTCCAGACGACGCCGCAGAAAAAAACGCCCGCGCGAAGCGGGCGTTCAGTTATTGAGGCAGGTTTCATACAGGCAAGAAACCTATCGAGCAGTGCAATCCTTATACGCAGTCTTGATGCGCAAGGGAAGCTAGAAGTTTGAATTTCCACAAAAGCGACGCTAGGCCTAAGGTCAGCAATAGCGGCACAGAAAGGATCGTTGCGGAAATGATATCGCGTTGTTTCCACCTCCTCCGCGCCTTCGCGCCCGCACTGCCCGCCCTCCTTCTCGCCCAGCCGGGCCTCGCCGAAACCGGCGCCGCCGCACCGAGCTACGGCATAGCTATGTATGGCGCGCCCGCCCTACCACAGAACTTTGTGTCACTTCCCTATGCCGATCCGGGGGCCCCGCAAGGCGGGACGCTGGTGATGGGCGAGACCGGCAGCTTCGATTCGCTCAACCCCTATATTCTGAAAGGCAACGCCCCTTGGTGGGTGGGGCCGCTCACCGTCGAATCGCTGATGGGGCGCAGCTATGCCGAACCCTTCACGCTTTACGGCCTGCTGGCCGAATCAATCGCGACGCCGCCAGATCGGTCGTGGGTGGAGTTCACGCTCAATCCGCAGGCGCGATTCTCCGACGGCCATCCGGTGACGGTCGGCGACGTCGTCTGGTCCTTCGAGACGCTCGGCACCCAGGGCAACCCACGCTACATCAACGCCTGGAACCAGGTCGCCAAGGCCGAACAGACCGGTCCGCGGACTGTGCGTTTCACCTTCAAAGTGCCGGACCGGGAACTGCCGCTGATCCTGGCGCTTCGGCCGGTGCTGGAAAAGGCCCAGTGGCAGGGCAAGGACTTCGCCAACTCCGGAGACGTGGTGCCGATCGGCTCGGGGCCCTATGTGGTCGATAAGGTGAAGATGGGCCAGTCGATCACCTTCAAGAAGAACCCGGACTGGTGGGGCAAGGACTTGCCCTTCAATCGTGGCCAATGGAACTTCGCCGAGATCGATGACGAGTACTTCGCCGACTCCAACGTCGCCTTCCAGGCCTTCAAGGCCGGCGTCCTCAACGTCTACCGCGAAGGCAATCCGGCGAAATGGGCGAACCAATACGACTTTCCCGCCGTTCAGTCCGGCGCCGTGGTGAAATCCGAGGTGCCCAACCAGCGGCCCTCCGGCATGGCCGGCCTGGTGATGAACACCCGCCGGCCGATCTTCGCGGACTGGCGCGTGCGCCAGGCGATGATCGACGCCTTCAACTACGAGTTCATCAACCAGACGCTGAACGGCGGCAGCCCGACACGCAGTACCTCCTACTACTCCAACTCCACCCTGGGGATGGAGGCCGGCCCGGCCAGCGGCCGAGTCCTGGCCGATCTCACCCCCTACAAGGCAAGCCTGCTGCCGGGCGCCATTGAAGGCTATGCCCTGCCGACCTCCGACGGCACCGAGGCGAACCGCGCCAATCTGCGTCATGCCATCCACCTGCTGGCCGAGGCCGGCTGGGCGGCCGATTCCCTGGGTGTGCTGCGCAACGCCCAGGGCACGCCCTTCGCCTTCGACATCCTCTTGCCCCAAGGCGGCACCCTGCCCGGCGTCACCGACCAAATGCTGGCGGTTTCGGAAATCTACAGTGCCGCGTTGAAGCGGCTCGGCATGCAGCCGCGGATCACCGTGGTCGATCCGGCGCAGTATTTCCGCCGCACCCAAAGCTACGACTTTGACATGACCCAGTATCAGGTCGCGCTTTCGC
Organism: Pseudomonadota bacterium; assembly: GCA_021813645.1. Taxonomy (GTDB): domain Bacteria; phylum Pseudomonadota; class Alphaproteobacteria; order Rhodobacterales; family Rhodobacteraceae; genus Solirhodobacter. The sequence goes on from JAKAJW010000240.1 coordinate 2,976, forward strand.
TCTCGCCCGGCAACGAGCAACATCTCTATTGGGGCGCGTCCGGCGTGACCGAGCCGGGTTCGCGTAATCTGATGGGTGCCGACCAGCCAGCGATCGACGGGCTGATCGGCACGATGGTGACGGCAACCAGCCAAGAGGATTTCACCGCCGCCGCCAGGGCGCTTGACCGGGTGCTGATGGCTGGACGCTACGTCGTGCCGATCTGGTTCCAGAAGGTCTCCTATCTTGCCCATGCCCGGCAGTTGCAGTACCCAAGCAAGCTGCCAATCTACGGCGACTGGACCGGATTCCTGCCCAATGTCTGGTGGTGGAAGGACTGAGAACCGATGCGCAAGCTGCTGATTGCCACCCTGCTTCTCGGACTGGCCGGCTGCAACACCGTCGCAGGCGTCGGTCAGGACATCACCGGCGCCGCCCATGCGGTGCGCAACTCGCTCTGACCGGCCGCGTCACACCAGTGAGGTGACCCAAAGGATCAGCGCATCCTCCTCCGAGGTCGAGACTACATTGTGGCCCATGCTGGCGTCGTAATAGGCGCTGTCGCCCCGGCGCATGTCCTGCGGCTCGTAGAATTCGGTGTAGAGCCGCACCGACCCGGTCAGCACGTAGAGGAATTCCTCGCCATCGTGCCGCACCCAGCCGTCGAATTCCTCGATCTTGCGCGCCCGGATCCGGGCGCGGTAGGGCAGCATCTGTTTCTTGGTCAGCGCAGCGGCCAACAACTCGTGCTCGTAAGTGACCGTTGCATGGCCCTGCCCCTCGCCGGACTTGGTGAAGGCGAGCCGCCCGTTCACCTGCGCCTTCGACGGCGGAGTGAAGAGCTGCGGGATGGAGATGGCCAACCCGAGAGCCAGCTTCTTGAGCGCGTCATAGGTCGGCGACATCTGTCCGTTTTCGATCTTCGACAGGGTCGAGCGCGCCAGGCCCGCCTGCACCGCCGCCTGCTCCAGGGTCCAGCCCTTGGCCTTGCGCAACTCGCGCACCCGGCTGCCGAGGTCGAGCGGCGCCGGCGCAACTTCGGCCCCATTTTCGCGGGCGATGCGGATGATCGCGGTGGGATCGGGCTTGGTCATGCGCCGAGGGATACATGAGCCGGCCACCGGCTTGCAACACAACCGACGCGGGTCTAGCGGTATCGAATGCTTGCCCTGTTTGACGCCGGTCCGCCTCCACCCTGCCCCGATCCGTTCAATCTGGCGGACTATGTGCTTTCCGCCGGCGCACTGACCCCTGAGAAGATCGCCCTGCAGATCCTGACGGCCACCGGGGCGGAACGGTGGAGCTACGCGCGCCTCACCGCCGCCGTGCGCGGCACCGCCACCGGACTCCTGCGCCTCGGCCTTACGCCCGGCGACCGGGTCCTAATGCGGCTCGGCAACGGAGTCGACTTCCCGGTGCTTTTCCTCGGCGCCATCGCCGCAGGCCTGGTCCCGGTGCCAACCTCGGCGCAACTGACGGCGCCGGAGGTCACCACCCTCGCCGCCGCCGTGGCGCCGAAACTGATCGTCGCCGGCGACGGCATCGCGCTGCCACAGGCGCCCGACTGCCCGGTTCTCCCGGCAACCACGCTCGTCGCATGGCATAGGCTTCCGCCCAGCGAGATCGCCTTCGGCGACCCCGACCGACCGGCCTATATCGTCTTCACCTCCGGCTCCTCGGGCACGCCCCGTGCCGTGCTGCACGCCCATCGCGCGGTCTGGGCCCGGCGGATGATGTGGCAGGGCTGGTATGGGCTGACCGCCACCGACCGGCTCTTGCATGCCGGCGCCTTCAACTGGACCTACACCCTCGGCACCGGCCTCATGGACCCCTGGGCGGCGGGCGCCACAGCGCTGATCCCGGCCGCTGGCGTCAGCCCGAGCCAACTGCCGCTCTTGCTGCGCCGGCACGATGCGACGCTTTTTGCCGCTGCGCCAGGCATCTACCGACAGATGCTCAAGGGCGTCGGCCAGCTCGCCCTTCCGAAGCTGCGCCACGGTCTCTCGGCCGGCGAAAAGATGCCCGAGGTCACCCGGGCGCGCTGGCGGGCGGCGACCGGTATTCCGGTCCACGAGGCTCTCGGCATGTCGGAATGCTCCACCTTCGTCTCCGCAGCGCCGGACCGGCCCGCCCCCTCCGGCGCCATCGGCTATCCACAGTTGGGCCGCAGGGTAGCGGTTCTCGGGAATGATGGCCTTCCCGTCATGCGCGGCGAGGCCGGCACGCTCGCGGTCTCCCGCCGCGATCCGGGGCTGTTCCTCGGATATCTGGGAGCCGAGATGGAGACCGCGGCCCGCTTCCGCGGCGAATGGTTCCTGACCGGAGACACCGTCCGCATGGCCGAAGACGGCGCCATCACCTATCTTGGCCGCGACGATGACATGATGAACGCCGGAGGCTACAGGGTGTCCCCGCTTGAGGTCGAAGCGGCGATCGCCGCGAATCCGCATGTGGAGGACTGCGCCGCAGTCGAACTGCGCGTGAAAGCCGACGCCAGCATCATCGGCTGCTTCTTCACCGGCACGGCATCACCGGCGGAACTCGCCGAATTTGCCGCCGGCCGCCTCGCGGACTACAAATGTCCCAGGCTCTACGAACGGCGCGACGCGCTGCCGCGCGGGGCGAATGGCAAACTCCTCCGGCAGACGCTACGCGAGGACTATGAGGCGCGACATGATACGGCTTGATATCTTCTCCGACCCGATCTGCCCCTGGTGCTACATCGGCAAGACCTACCTCGATCGCGCGCTCGAGGCCGAACCCGACCATCCGTTCCAGATCGAATGGCATCCGTTCCAGCTGAACCCCGAGATGCCGCCCGAAGGGATGGACAGGATCGCCTATCTCTCGGCCAAGTTCGGAGGGCCGGGCGGCCAGCGGGCGGCCGACACCCATGTCGAGCAGGCAGCCCGCCAGGCCGGCATCGCAATCGACTTCACCACCGTCAAACGCATTCCCAACACGCTCGACGCCCACCGCCTCATCCACTGGGCCGGCTACGAAGGCCGCCAGACGCCGATGGTCTCGGCGCTGTTCCGCGCCCATTGGCGCGAGGGCCGCGACATCGGGGACCGTGAGACGCTGGCCGAAATCGCCGGAGCGGTCGGCCTGGACTCTGCCATGGTGGCGCGGCTGCTCGAGGGGGACGCCGACCGCGAAGAGATCGCCGCACGCGACGCCCATGCCCGCTCACGCGGCGTCAACGCGGTGCCGACCTTCATCGTCGGCGGCCGCTACGCTCTGCCCGGCGCACAGCCGGCCGATCTCTGGCGGCAGGTGATCGCAGAACTCGCCACGCAGGCCGCGGGCCTAACGCCAACCGCCGAACCCGAGGCGCCAACGGCCTGATCACGGCTTCGGGACCGGCGGATTAGCCGTGGTAACTGCCGAACCGCCGTCTTATACAGCGAAAAGGACGGTGACGTTCGCCGCAGTGAGGGGCGCCGCAGTGAGGGGGCCGCGTATGTCCGACACCACGCCCCGCTCAGGCCGTGCCACTGCCCGACGCCGGGCGGTCGACTAGCGGGCTGAGCCATGCGCTATATCATCTCCACCGTTCTCGGGCTTGTCTTCACCGTCGTCGCCATCGCCACCACCTTCTTCCACTACGTGGAAGGCTGGGCCTGGATCGACGCCTATTATTTCACCGTGGTGACCCTATCGACCGTCGGCTACGGCGACCTGACGCCGAAGACCGATGCCGGCAAGATCGGCGCCACCATCCTGATCTTCGTCGGGCTTGGCGTTTTTGCGCTGGCGGTTCAGCAGATCGGCCTATACGTCTCGCGCCAAAGCGAAGACGAGTAGCCCCTCCGCCCCATCCAGCCGACGACATCGATCTGCCATGCCGCAGCGCCCCATGCCGATGCCAGAATTCATCGCCCTTCTGGCGATGCTGTTCGCCATCGTGGCTTTCTCGATCGACGGGATGCTGCCGGCCCTGCCTCGGATCGCCGCCGAACTGACACCGGGCGACGTCAATCGCGCCCAGCTCATTGTCACCGCCTTCGTCTTTGGGATGGGGCTCGGCACGCTGATGGCGGGGCCGATCTCCGACGCGACCGGGCGCAAGCCGGCGATCCTCGGCGGGGTGTTTCTCTACGCCATCGGCGCGGCCCTTGCCGCGGCGGCGCCCTCGCTCGAGGTGCTGCTCGCCGCGCGCGCCCTGCAGGGGCTCGGCGCCGCCGGGCCACGGGTGGTGACACTCGCGATGGTGCGCGATCTGCATGCCGGCCGGCAGATGGCGCGTATCGTCTCCTTCGCGATGATGATCTTCACCCTGGTGCCGGCCATCGCCCCCTCGCTCGGCACGATCATCATCGCCGGCTTCGGCTGGCGCGGCATCTTTGGCGCGGTGATCGTCTTCGCCTTCGCCGCCTCGACCTGGCTCACCCTGCGCCAGCCCGAGACGTTGCCATACAGCAAGCGGCGCCCGCTGCGGCTTGCCCCGCTGCGCGACGCTTTCGCCGAAGTGATGTCCCACCGCGCTGTTGTGACCGCCACGCTGGTGCAGACTCTGGTCTATGGCGCTCTGTTCGGCACGCTCGCCTCGACCCAGCAGATTTTCGCGGCGACCTACCATCGCGGCGCAAGCTTCCCGGCCTGGTTCGCCGTCATCGCGCTGACCTCGGGTGGGGCGAGCCTGCTGAACGCCACGCTGGTGCTGCGGCTCGGCATGCGCCATCTGGTGCTGCTGGCGCTTGGCACCCAAGTACTGGTTTCGGCCGCACTCACCCTGGCGCTGGCGCAGGGCCTGCTGCCCGACGCGCTCGCCTTCCCCGCCTATCTGATCTGGACCACCGGGGTCTTCGTCATGACCAGCCTGACGATCGGCAACCTGAATGCCCTCGCACTGGAGCCGCTCGGCCATATCGCCGGCACGGCGGCCTCGCTCAACGGTTGCATCGCCACGGTGATCTCCGTGTTGATCGCCGCGCCGATCGGGCTCGCCTTCGACGGCACGCCGGTGCCGCTGATGGCCGCCACCGCGACGCTGGCGGGGCTCGGGTTCCTGCTGATGAAAACGCTGCCGCGCCAGTTCTGACGCGCCGCGGCGCATCGCCCCGCGCGCAATCGATTTCGCTATCGAGAATTGCTTCCCCCCGGCGCCTGTATCGGCCTGGTCCGAGCACTCAGGCCCGGGCCTTCTCCGGCCCAGGCTTTGCGGCGCCAGGCTTTGCGGCATCGGGCTTCACCGCCTTCTCGGCCAGGTCGCGGGCGATGGCGAATGCCCCCTTGATGCGTTCGCTCTCCGTGGGAAACTCGCGCACCATGACGATCTTGTTGTCCTTGATCCGCGCCATGCCCTGCTGGGCCTGAAGATATTCGACCAGACCGGCCGGATTGGCGAACTTGTCGTTGTGG
>JAKAJW010000230.1 GCA_021813645.1 Pseudomonadota bacterium
CGGCCTCGTCCGGCTCGGATCTGAACGGGATGGCGGTGCAGGCGGCCTGCGACAAGATCCGGGGCCGCCTCGCCGAGTTCCTCGCCGAGCGCCACCAGGTGGCCCCGGCCGAGGTGTTCTTCGAAAACGGCCGGGTCTTCGTCGGCGGCGCCGACTATGCCTTCGCCGAAGTGGCGCAGATGGCCTATCAGGCCCGGGTCAGCCTGTCGGCGACCGGGTTCTACAAGACGCCGAAGATCGTCTGGGACCGGGTGAAGGGCAGCGGCCGGCCGTTCTACTATTTTGCCTATGGCGCCGCGGTCACCGAGGTGGCGATCGACACGCTGACCGGCGAGAATCGCATCCTGCGCGCCGACATCCTGCACGACTGCGGGGCGAGCCTGAACCCGGCGCTCGACATCGGCCAGATCGAGGGCGGCTATGTCCAGGGCGCCGGCTGGCTGACCACCGAGGAGCTGGTCTGGGACGGCAAGGGCCGGCTGACCACCCACGCGCCGTCGACCTACAAGATCCCCGCCTGCTCCGACCGGCCGGCGGTGTTCAACGTGGCGCTGTGGCAGGGGCGGAACCTCGAGGAGACGATCTACCGCTCCAAGGCGGTGGGCGAGCCGCCCTTCATGCTCGGCATCTCCGCCTATCTGGCGCTCAGCGACGCGGTGGCCGCCTGCGGCGACGGCTCCGTCTACCCCGCGCTCGACGCGCCGGCGACGGCCGAGCGGGTGCTGGCGGCGGTCGGGCGGGTCCGACGCGATGTTTGATCTCGCCGCCCTCCGCGCGGCGGTGGCCGCCCAGGGCCGTGTCGCCCGCGTGGTGATCGCCGCTCATGACGGCTCCGCCCCGCGCGAGGTAGGGGCCGCGATGCTGGTTTGGGCAGACGGCCAGGCCGGCACCATCGGCGGTGGCGCACTGGAATGGGAAGCAGCGGCACGCGCCCGTGCCGCGCTGGCGGAGGGCCGGGACCGGCTCGACCGGCAGGCGCTCGGGCCCGCGCTCGGCCAGTGCTGCGGCGGCGCAGTCACCGTGCTGACCGAGATCTACGACGCCGCCGCCCTGGACCGGCTCGAAGGGCCGGTGATCGCCCGTGCGGTGGCCGGGCCGGCCGACATGCCGCTTGCCGTGCGCGGGCTCCTGAACCGTGCCCGCGCCGAAGGGATGCCACCAGCGTCGCGGCTGATCCAGGGCTGGATGGTGGAACCGGTCGCACGGCCAAGCCGGCAGCTTTGGATTTGGGGCGCGGGCCACGTCGGCCGGGCTATCGTCGCGGTCGCCGCGCCGCTGCCCGGCGTCGCGATCACCTGGATCGACATGGATGGAACCCGGTTTCCCGCCAGCCTGCCGGAAGCGGTCACCGCGCTCTGGGCGGCGAACCCGGCGGATCTGGTCGCCCGGGCCCCGTCCGAAGCCGAGCATCTGGTGCTCACCTATTCTCATGCGCTCGATCTCGAACTTTGCCATCGGCTGCTCGGCCGCGGCTTCCGCAGCCTGGGGCTGATCGGCTCGGCGACGAAATGGGCGCGGTTCCGCGGCCGGCTCGCCGCGCTCGGCCATGCCCCGGACCAGATCGCCCGGATCCGCTGCCCGATAGGGGATCCGGGCCTGGGCAAGCATCCACAGGCCATCGCGGTGGGCGTCGCCGCGGAGCTGCTGAAAAACAACGACGCCGAGACGGGAAGAAGGGACAGCGCAAGATGAGCAAGACGGAGCTGCTGGCCGTCGACGGGATCAGCAAGCAATATCCCGGAGTTCTGGCGAACGATGCGGTGTCATTCGCGATCGCCGAGGGCGAGGTACATGCCCTGCTGGGCGAGAACGGCGCCGGCAAATCGACGCTGGTGAAGATGATCTACGGCCTGGTGAAGCCCGACGCCGGCCAGATGCGCTTCCGCGGCGCCGCCTATGCGCCGAAGGAGCCGCGCGAAGCCCGCGCCAGCGGTGTGGCCATGGTGTTTCAGCACTTCAGCCTGTTCGAGGCGCTGAACGTCGCCGAGAATGTCGCGCTCGGGATGGAGAACCCGCCGAAACCGCGCGAGCTCGCCCATCGCATCCGCACCGTGTCGGAGGATTACGGCCTGCCGCTCGATCCCGCCCGGCTGGTGGGCGACCTTTCGGCCGGAGAACGCCAGCGGGTGGAGATCATCCGCTGCCTTTTGCAGGATCCCAAGCTGCTCATCATGGACGAGCCGACTTCGGTGCTTACGCCGCAGGAGGTGGACATTCTCTTCAAGACCCTGCGCCAACTCGCCGCCGAGGGCACGGCGATCCTCTACATCTCACACAAGCTGGAAGAAATCCGCGCGCTCTGCGACGGCGCGACGATCCTGCGCCGCGGCAAGGTGGTGGCAAGCTGCACCCCGCGCGAGAAGACGGCGCGCGAGCTGGCCGAACTGATGGTGGGCGAGACGCTGACGCCTCCGGCCAGGCGGCAGAAGCCGCCGGGGGCGGTCGCGCTCGATGTCAGCGGGCTCTCGGTCGCCTCGCCGAACCCGTTCGGCACGGCGCTGCAGAACGTCCACCTCACCGTGCAGCAGGGCGAGATCCTCGGCATCGCCGGGGTCGCCGGCAACGGCCAGGACGAATTGCTCTTGGCGCTGTCGGGCGAGATCCGGACCGACGCCGAGGCGATCCGGATCGCCGGCCAGGGCGTCGGCGATCTCGGCCCGAACGCGCGCCGCCGCGCCGGCCTCGTCGCGGCGCCGGAAGAGCGGCTTGGTCATGCCGCGGCGCCCGACATGAGCCTGACGGAGAATGCGCTGCTCTCCGGCGCGGTGCGCAAGAACTTGGTGAGGCGCGGGCTCATCGACTGGACCGCGGCGCGCCGCTTCGCCGAGGCGGTGGTGAAGGACTTCGACGTCCGCACCCCCGGCGTCGGCACCGCGGCGCGGGCGCTGTCGGGTGGCAATCTGCAGAAGTTCGTCATCGGCCGCGAGCTGAGCCAAGCGCCGTCGGTCATCGTCGTCAACCAGCCGACCTGGGGGGTGGACGCGGCCGCCGCCGCCGCCATCCGCCAGGCGCTGATCGACCGCGCGGCGGCCGGCGCGGCCGTGGTGGTCATCAGCCAGGATCTCGACGAACTGCTTGAGATCGCCGACCGCTTCTGCGCATTGAACGCCGGCCGGCTGTCGGCGCCCCGCCCCACCCAGGGCCTCACGGTAGAAGAGATCGGCCTGATGATGGGCGGCTCGCACGGCATGGAGGTCGCCCATGCTCACGCTTGAGAAGCGCCCGAACCCATCGCGGTTCTGGACCATCGTCACCCCGCTGCTCGCGGTGGCGCTGACCATGATCGCGGGCGGGCTGCTCTTCGCGATCCTCGGCAAGAACCCGGTCGAGGCGATCCGCACCATCTTCTGGGATCCGCTGTTCAACGAACAGTTCGCCGCCTATTCGCGGCCGCAGCTTCTGGTGAAGGCGGGGCCGCTGGTGCTGATCGCGGTCGGCCTCAGCCTCGGCTTCCGCGCCAATATCTGGAACATTGGCGCCGAAGGGCAGTATATCATGGGCGCGATCTGCGGCACCGCGGTCGCGCTCGCCTTCTACCCGGCCGAGCACTGGTACATCTTCCCGCTGATGATCCTCGCCGGCGCCCTCGGCGGCTGGGGCTGGGCGATGATCCCCGCCTTCCTGAAGAACCGCTTCGGCACCAACGAGATCCTGGTGTCGCTGATGCTCGTCTATGTCGCCGAGAACGTCGAAAGCTGGATGGCCTTCGGCCCGATGCGCAACCCGCAGGGCATGGGCTTTCCGGGCAGCCGGAACCTGCAGCAATACCCTGCCGCCGCCAATCCCGAACTGATCCCGGGCACAGGAATTCACTGGGGGGTGGTGGCTGCCGGCCTCGCGGTGCTCCTGGCCTATGCCCTGCTGAAGCGGCACATCTTCGGCTTTCACGTGCGCGTCGCCGGCCAGTCGCCGCGCGCCGCCCGCTTCGCCGGGGTGGAACCGAAGCGGCTCTTCACCCTCTGCATGGGCATCTCGGGCGCCTGCGCCGGGCTCGCCGGCCTGTTCGAGGTGGCCGGCCCCTCCGGCCAGATCACCGACAGCTTCAACGTCGGCTACGGCTTCACCGCGATCATCGTGGCCTATCTCGGGCGGCTGCATCCGATCGGCATCCTGCTTGCCGGGCTCTTGCTGGCGCTGACCTATATCGGCGGCGAGATCGCCCAGCTGCAGTTGAACCTGCCTGCCTCGGCGATCCAGGCCTTCCAGGGGATGCTGTTGTTCTTCCTGCTCGGCCTCGACGTGCTCTCCAACTATCGGATCAAGCGGAAAGGGGCGCAGAAATGACTCTCGGCGGCATCGATATCGTCGTGCTGATCGCCTCGCTGATGTCGGCCTCGACGCCGATCCTGCTCGCGGCGATCGGCGAGCTCGTCGCCGAACGGTCCGGGGTGCTGAACCTCGGCGTCGAAGGCATGATGATCGTCGGCGCGATCTGCGGCTTCGTGGTGGCCGTGCATAGCGGCAGCCCGGTGCTGGGCTTCTTCGCCGCCGCCGCGGCCGGCGCGGCGATGGCGGTCCTCTTCGCCTTTCTGACCCAGGTGCTCTTGTCGAACCAGGTCGCCACCGGCCTGGCGCTGACGCTCTTCGGCCTCGGCCTCTCGGCGCTGATGGGCCAGGGCTACAACGGCCTCAAGCCGCCGTCCACGCCCGACATCCGCTTCGGCCCGCTGGCCGACATCCCGGTGATCGGCCCGATCCTGTTCTCGCACGATTGGGTGCTCTACCTGTCGCTTCTGATCGTGCTCGGCACCTGGGTCTTCCTCACCCATTCCCGCGCCGGCCTCGTGCTGCGCGCGGTGGGCGAGAACCACGACGCGGCCCATGCGCTCGGCTACCGGGTCCGGCTGATCCGCACCGCCGCACTCGCCTGGGGCGGTGCCTGCGCCGGGCTCGGCGGCGCCTACCTCTCGCTCGTCCGGGTGCCGCAATGGGCCGAGGGGATGACGGCCGGCGCCGGTTGGATCGCGCTCGCCATCGTCGTCTTCGCCTCCTGGCGGCCGTGGCGGGTTCTGCTCGGTGCCTATATCTTCGGCGGAGTGACCGTACTGCAGCTGCGCCTGCAGGCGGCAGGCATCGCCATCCCGGTGCAGATATTGTCCACCGCGCCCTATCTGATAACGATACTGGTGCTTGTCGTCATGTCGGCCCGCCGTGGCCGCGCGGCGCTCGGCGCGCCGGCCGCGCTTGGCCGTGTGTTCCACGCCTCGAATTGAGGCCTTTAACCCCGGGTCATCCGGCCCGGTAGCAACGGGGAGACGGAGATGAAACGCAGAGACTTCCTGGCCGGCACCGCGGCCACTGGCACGGTGCTGGCCTCCGGCCTGGCCAACCGCGCCATGGCGGCCGAGCCCTTGAAGGTGGGCTTCATCTATCTCGGCGTGCCCGGCGACGGCGGCTGGACCTACCAGCACGACCAGGCCCGTCAGAAAATGCTCGCGCATTTCGGCAAGGCCGTCGAAACCAAGGTGATCGAGAACGTGCCGGAAGGCGCCGACGCCGAGCGCTCGATCACACAACTGGCGCTGGCCGGCTGCAAGCTGATCTTCACCACCTCCTTCGGCTACATGGACCCGACGATCAACGTCGCGAAGAAATTCCCGAACGTGAAGTTCGAGCATTGCACTGGCTACAAGCGGGCCGCGAACGTCTCGACCTATGATGCCCGCTTCTACGAAGGCCGGGCGGTGATCGGCACCATCGCGGGGCGGATGACCAAGACGAACAAGATCGGCTATATCGCCACCTTCCCGATCCCCGAAGTGGTGCAGGGCATCAACTCCGCCTATATCCACGCCAAGAAGGTCAATCCGAACGTCGAGATGAAGATCATCTGGGTCTCGACCTGGTTCGACCCGGCGAAGGAAGCCGATGCTGCCCAGGCGATGATCGACGCCGGCGTCGACGTGCTGATGCAGCACACCGATTCGACGGCGGCGATGGCCAAGGCGAAGGCCGCCGGCATCTATGCCTTTGGCCAGTCCTCCGACATGATCCAATATGCGCCCAAGCCGCGGATCTCTTCGATCATCGACAACTGGGCGCCCTACTACATCCAGCGCGTCCAGGACGTTCTGGACGGCAAGTGGAAGAGCGAAGGCGTCTGGATGGGCATCGGCAGCGGCGTGGTGGAGATCGGCGAGATCACCGATGCGGTACCCGCCGAGGTGAAGGCCGAAGCGCTGGCGCTGAAGGACAAGATCGCCAAGGGCGAATACGCGCCCTTCACCGGTCCGTTGAACAAGCAGGACGGCTCGCCCTGGCTGAAGGCCGGCGAGGTTGCCAAGGACGACGTGCTGTCCGGGCTGAACTTCTACGTCGAGGGCATTCAGGGCAAGCTGCCGACCTGAGCGGCCCGCCGACTTGCGACCCCAGGCCCGGGCACCCGCCCGGGCCTGCTTGCGCAAGGGCCCCCGCCCCTGCGCAAAATTCAATCGGCAGGAGCACGGCACATGGGCTGGCAGGACTATCTCGACCGCGAACAGGATCGTTTCGTTGCGGAGTTGATCGACTTCGTCCGCATCCCCTCGGTCTCTGCCAAGCCGGACAACGCGGCCGATGTGCGTCGCGCCGGCGAATGGGTCGCGGCGCGGCTCACCCAGGCCGGGCTGGAACATGCCGAAGTGCTGCCGACCGCCGGCCACCCGGTGGTCTGCGCCGATTGGCTGCATGCCGGGCCGGACAAGCCCACCGTGCTGATCTACGGCCATTTCGACGTCCAGCCGGCCGAGCCGCTGGAGCTTTGGACATCGCCGCCCTTTGCCCCCGAACTGCGCGACGGCAAGCTCTGGGGCCGCGGCGCATCGGATGACAAGGGCGGCATGTTCGTCCCGATCCTGGCGCTCGAGGCCCTGCTGAAGACCAGCGGCCGACTGCCGGTCAACGTGAAATGCTTCTTCGAGGGCCAGGAAGAGATCGGCTCGCCCGACCTGCCACCCTTCGTCGCCGCCAACCGCGCGCGGCTCGAGGCCGACATGATCTTTTCCGCCGACGGGCTGCAATGGGCGCCCGACACGCCGCAGATCGTGCTTGCCCTGAAGGGGCTGGTGTCGCTGGAAATCACCGTCAGCGGCGCCAGAAGCGATCTGCATTCCGGCCTGCACGGCGGCGGCATCGCCAACCCGGCGATGGCGCTCGCCCAGCTGCTCGCCTCGATGAAGACCGCCGACGGCAAGATCGCCGTCGCTGGCTTCTACGACGACGTCGTTCCGCTGAGCGAGGACGAGCGCGCCCAGATCGCCCGCGTCCCCTATGACGAGGCGGCCTATCTGGCCGAGACCGGCGCGCCCGCTCCCTTCGGCGAACCCGGCTACACCACCCGTGAACGGCTCTGGGCGCGGCCCACGCTCGACATCAACGGGCTGACCAGCGGCTGGCAGGGCGCCGGCACCAAAACCGTTCTGCCGGCCCGCGCCAGCGCCAAGATCACCTGCCGGCTGGTGGCCGACCAGTCGCCAGAGCGGATCTTCGAGCTGATCCGCGCCCATGTCGCCGCCCACCTGCCGGCCGGCGTCACCGCCGAGGTGGTGCAACTGCCGGGCCGCGCCGATCCGTTCCTTGTCCCCGGCGGCCACAATGCCACCGCCGTCGCCGCCGAAATCCTGACTGAGGTCTACGGCAAGGCGCCCTATCGCACGCGGGCCGGCGGCTCGATCCCGGTGATGACAACGCTCTTTGACGTGCTCGGCGTCCACGCCGTGATGTTCGGCTTCAGCCATGACGACGAGAACCTGCACGCGCCGGACGAGTTCTTCCGGCTCGATGCCTTCCGCCTGGGCCAGACCGCCTATTGCCGCCTGCTGGAACGGCTCGGCGGCATGGGCTGACGGCGGCGCGGCCGCCCCGACGGCCGCACCTGCGCCGTTTCAGCGCATTGTGCAGAAATCCTTGAAACTATGGTATGTTCAGAGTCGTGGCGTGCCTGGCGGCCGCCATCCGAGGAGGAGGTTACATGGCACATATCGTCGTTTTGGGCGCCGGCTTGGGCGGATCAATCATGGCCTACGAGTTGAAGGATCAGCTGCGGCCGGAAGACAAGATCACCGTCGTCACCAAGGATCCGAAATACCATTTCGTGCCCTCCAACCCCTGGGTCGCGGTGGGCTGGCGCAAGCGCGACGACATCACCATCGACCTGGCCGCGACGATGCGGCGCAAGGACATCGCCTTCAAGGCCTCGCCTGCCGAGAAGGTCCTGCCGGAAGAAAA
>JAKAJW010000007.1 GCA_021813645.1 Pseudomonadota bacterium
GCACCGGCTCTGGCAGCTCGATCAGCTCGAACTCGTGGTGGTAGCCGTGGCGGAACGCTTGCCAGCCCGGTGCCTCCAGCGCGATCTCGGACACCCCGGGCTGGGCGGCGGCATCGGCGCAGAGCGCGGCGAGATAATGCCGCACTTCCGGCTGCGACGGGCAGAGCGAGTTCACCAGCGGATCGCCGTAGACGGTCTGAGCGGTGAGCTCTGGGTGCTGGCGGCCGAGGCGGGAATTGTGCAACCCGATCGTCCAGGCGGTGACCGAGAGGCTCGGCGCGCCCTCCGCCAGGGCGCGGAAGCTGTCGAAGTCGCACGCCAGCGCCGCCTGCTGCGGCACGAGGCGGCGGTAGCGGCGCGGGTCGGGGCGGAAATAGGTGGTGTTGGCCTCGGGGAAGATCACCTTCCCCGCCCCGTGCGGGCGGACGAACTTGCCCGAATGGTAGCTCGCCGACAGCGCGACGCCGGTGGCCCCCGCGGCCGTTAGCCGCTCGGCAACCAGCGCCGCGCCATCCTCGCGCAGGTCCCAGGGGTAGAGGTACATCAGGTGGCGCGGCATCACAGGCTCCTGCGCGGCACGGACAAGGCTGGGCCGGAACCTACCGACCCGCGCGACGGCCAGCCAATGCCGAGAACACATCGCGGCATGACCATTCGGCATTCGGCGCGGATGGATGCGGTCGCTAGACTGAGCGCAACAGGGCCCGACGGGCCCCGACCCCGCGCCCCATCCGCGGGCGGCATTGAAATTGGAGGTTTGGATGAAGAATATCGTCGTCACCGGCGGCAGCGGCAAGGCGGGCCGGGCGGTCTGCCGGCATCTGGTCGAGCAGGGCTACAGCGTGCTCAACGTCGACGTGCAGCCCTCCTCGGACCCGGTCTGCCCATTCTACCGCGTCGACCTGAACGACCGCGGCCAGGTGATCGACGCGCTGCAATGGACCGGCGGGCAAGACCATCCGTTCCGCAAATTCGCCACCCCCGACGCGGTGGTGCATTTCGCCGCGATCCCGGCGCCCGACCTGCAGCCGGAAGACGTGACCTTCCGCAACAACATGCTGTCCACCTACAACGTGTTCGACGCCGCCCTGCGTGTAGGCATCAAGCGCATTGTCTGGGCTTCGAGCGAAACCACGCTCGGCCTGCCGTTCTCGCCCGAGAACCCGCCCGCTTATGCGCCGGTGGACGAAGACCATCCGATGCGACCGGAAAGCGCCTATTCGCTCAGCAAGGACCTCGGCGAGGAAATGGCGCGGCAGATGGCGCGGTGGAACCCGGGCACGAGCTTCATCGGCCTGCGGCTCTCGAACGTCATGCTGCCGGAGGATTACGCACGTTTCCCGAGCTGGCAGAACGATCCGGCATTCCGACAGTGGAACCTCTGGGGCTATATCGACGCGCGGGACTGCGCCCAGGCGGTCGAGAAGGCGCTGCACGTCGAGCTGGTCGGCGCCGATGCCTTCATCATCGCCAATGCCGATACGGTGATGGAGGCGCCCAGCGCAGATCTGATGGCCCAGGTCTTCCCCGGCGTCCCGGTGAAGGGAACGCTCAGCGGCCACCAAACCCTGCTCTCGATCGACAAGGCCCGGCGCGTGCTCGGCTACGCGCCGCAGTTCTCCTGGCGCGACGCCTAAGGCGCCGCCACCCGTCACGACCGACCGCCCCCGCGCCCCGGCGCGAGGGGCTATTTCGGCGTTTTCATGAACGAATCTAGGCCGTTAGCCTCCAATGCCGGAACTACATACACCCATGCATTCTTTCTATTTTGAAACGCTCCGAAACCCGCTCACAGTTTTGTCACAGAGTCCAAGAAACCGCCTCCGCCGCGCTCCATGCGTCGGATCAAACCAACAGAGGAGAAACATATGTTCCATCGCAAGGTAGCGACGTTTGCCGCCTCGGCCCTGGCGCTCGGCCTGCTCGCCGGCAGCGCCTTCGCCGCGACCACGGTGAATTTCACCGTGGCCGAATACAGTTCGAAGACCGGCCCGTTCTACAAGGAGGTCGCCGCTGACTTCGAAAAGGCCAATCCCGACATCAAGATCAATATCGAAGTGGTGCCGTGGGATTCGCTGCTGCAGCGCCTGACCACCGACATCGCCGGCGGCACGCCGCCCGACATCTCGATCATCGGCACCCGCTGGCTGCTGGACTTCGCCTCGCAGGGCGTGGCCGAGCCGATCGACAGCTATCTGACGCCGGAGTTCAAGGGCGCCTTCATCGACACCTTCATGAAGCCCGGCATCATCAAGGGCAAGACGATGGGCCTGCCAGTGGCGGCCTCGGCCCGCGCCATGGTGATCAACACCGACCTCTATGAGAAGGCCGGGGTGAAGCCGCCGAAGACCTGGGAAGAACTCTACCAGGCCTCGCAGAAGATCGCCAAGCTGCCCGACACCTTCGGCTTCGGGCTGCAGGGCAAGGAGATCGAGACCGACGCCTATTTCTACTACGCGCTCTGGACCTACGGCGGCGACATCCTGCGCGCCGACGGCAAGAGCGGGCTCGACTCGCCCGAGGCGCTGGCTGCGGTGTCGCTCTACAAGAAGATGATCGACGAAGGCCTGACCCAGCCCTCGCCGACCAACTACAGCCGCGAGGACGTGTTCAACCTGTTCAAGCAGGGCAAGGTCGGCACGATCTTCACCTTCCCGATGCTGATCCCGCAGATCAAGGCCGAGGCGCCGAACCTGCACTATGCGGTGCTGCCCTTCCCGGTTGAGAAGACCGAGGCCACCTATGGCGTGACCGACACGCTGATGCTGTTCTCCAGCTCGAAGGTGAAGAAAGCGGCCTGGAAGTTCATCGAATTCACCTACCAGGACAAGTACCGCAAGCAGTTCGACCTCGGTGAGGGCTTCCTTCCGGTGACCAAGAACATCGCCGCGCTCGACTACTTCAAGACCGACAAAGACATCGCCGGCTTTGCCGCCGGCCTGCCCTATGCGAAATTCGCTCCGGTCATCGCGAACTGGGAGGAGATCGCCGATACCACCGTGCGCGCTCTGCAGCAGATCTATCTCGGCCAGGTCTCGCCCGCGGACGGGCTCAAGGCCGCCGCCAAGAAGATCAACGAGATCCGCGGGCTCTGAGCCCCGGCCGGAGGGGGCGGCACCGCCCCCTCCACCTTCCCTTCGACCGCCGCCGGACTGGCCGGCTTCGGCGCGATGCGCCCCGAAACGACCGCAGGTGACGGCATGACCTCCTCCACTAGCCTCAAGCCCCTCGCGATGATCCTGCCGGGCCTGGCGCTCGCGATCTTGATCATCGGCTATCCGATCTACGACCTCGGCTACGCGTCGCTGCACGAGGTCAGCCGCTTCGGCCAGCTTCGCGACTTCAACGGGTTCAATAATTTCCGCGACGTGTTCGAGGATCCGCTGTTCTACGGCAGCCTGATCCGCACCCTGATCTGGACCTTTGCCGTGGTCGGCGGCACTCTCGCCCTCTCGCTGCCCATCGCGATGATGCTGAACGAGGAATTCTACGGCCGCGGCCTGGCGCGCGTGATCATCATGCTGCCCTGGTCGATTTCGCTCACCATGACGGCGGTGGTCTGGCGCTGGGCGCTGAACGGCCGTGCCGGCCTCTTCAACGCCACGCTGATGGACCTCGGCATCCTCAAGGAGCCGATCGAATGGCTCGGCGAGGCGAACCAGGCCTTCACGGTGGAGATCCTGATCGGCATCCTGGTCTCGATCCCCTTCACCACCACGATCTTCCTCGGCGGCCTCTCCGCCCTGCCGCAGGATACCTATGAGGCGGCCGCGGTCGACGGCGCCACCCGCTGGAAACAGTTCCGCCACATCACGCTGCCGCTGATGAAGCCCTTCATCAACATCGCGGTGGTGCTGAACGTGATCTACGTCTTCAACTCGCTGCCGATCATCTGGGTGATGACCGAGGGCGGCCCGGCGAACGGCACCGACATCCTGGTGACTTATCTCTACAAGCTCGCCTTCCGCTTCGGCCAGCTCGGCAAGGCCTCGGCGATCTCGCTCATCATGTTCGGCGTGCTGCTGATCTTCACCATCATCTACGTGCTTCTGGTGATGCGCGGCGAGGCCGGCGCCGAGGCGGAGGAATAAGCCATGCTGAAGAAAAGCATCCTGTTCTGGCTCATCCTGTCGCCGCTCGTCGTGGTGATCCTGTTCCCCTTCGGCGTGATGTTCGTCTCTGCCTTCCGCCCGCGCGAGGAGCTGTTCACCTACCCGCCGACCTGGACCTTCAGCGAGTTCCGCTGGGCGAACTTCGCCGAGATGTGGGTGAAGACGAACTTCGGCCAGGCGCTGCTGAACAGCCTCTATGTCAGTGTGCTCTCCACCCTGCTGGCGATGATCCTGAGCATCCCGGCGGCCTATGCGCTGTCGCGCTACCGTTTCCCGGGCAAGCGCGCCTACCGCACCTTCCTGCTGATGACCCAGATGATGTCGCCGATCGTGCTGGTGCTCGGCCTGTTCCGGATGATGGTGGCGCTCGGCCTGGTGAACACGCTGAACTCGCTGGTGCTGACCTATGCGGCCTTCAACATGGCCTTCACCATCTGGATGCTGCAAAGCTACTTCAGCACCATCCCGCGCGACCTCGAGGAGGCGGCCTGGATCGACGGCGCCGGGCATCTGACCAGCCTGCTCAAGGTGTTCCTGCCGCTCGCCGTGCCGGCGATGGCCGTGACCGCGATCTTCGGCTTCATCAACAGCTGGAACGAATTCGTGCTGGCGCTGACGATGATCCGTTCCTCCGACGGCTTCACCCTGCCCGTCCAGATCTACTCCCAGGTCGCAGGGCGCTACCAGATCGAGTGGCATCACGTGATGGCCGCGACCATGTTGGCCACCCTGCCGGTGGCGATCGTCTTCTCCTGGCTGCAGCGGTTCCTGATCCGCGGCATGGCGCTCGGCGCCGTGAAATAGCCCGGACCGCAACAACGAAGGAACTGGACCATGGCTTCCGTCACCATCTCCAACGTCGGCAAGGCCTTCGGGACGATGAACGTCCTGCGCGATATCAACATCGACATCGAGAACCACGAATTCGTGGTGCTGGTCGGCCCTTCGGGCTGCGGCAAGTCCACGCTACTCAGGATGATCGCCGGGCTGGAGACGGTGTCGAACGGCGAAGTCAGGATCGGCGAGCGCGTAGTCAACGACGTGCCCGCGCGCGAGCGGGACATCGCCATGGTGTTCCAGAACTACGCGCTCTATCCGCACATGACTTCCTACGGCAACATGAGCTTCAGCCTGCGGCTGCGGAAACGGCCGCAGCCGGAGATCGACCAGAAGGTGCGCGACGCCGCCGCCACGCTGAACCTGCTGCCCTTCCTCGAGCGTTCGCCACGCCAACTCTCCGGCGGCCAGCGCCAGCGCGTCGCCATGGGCCGCGCCCTGGTCCGCGAGGCCCAGGTGTTCCTCTACGACGAGCCGCTGTCGAACCTCGACGCCAAGCTGCGAGTGGTGATGCGGACCGAGATCAAGGCCCTGCACCAGCGGCTGAAGACCACCTCGATCTACGTCACCCACGACCAGATCGAAGCGATGACCATGGCTGACCGGATCGTGGTGATGAACGGGGGCCGGATCGAACAGATCGGCGCGCCGCTCGACCTCTACGACCGGCCCGGCAACCTGTTCGTGGCGGGCTTCCTTGGGTCGCCGTCGATGAACTTCCTGAAGGGGCGGATGCGGCGAACGCAGGGCAAGGCCTATGTCGAGACCGAGGGCGGCATCGGCCTGCCGGTCTCCGCCGCCACCGCCGCGGCCGAGAACCAGCCGGTGATCTGCGGCATCCGCCCCGAGCACATCGCCATCGCGGGCGAAGGCGGCCTTCCCGTCACGGTCGATGTGGTCGAACCCACCGGGCCGAATATCGAGGTGTTCTTCTCGCTCGCCGGCCAGAACGGCAGCGCCGTCTTCACCGAGCGGCACAAGTTCCGGCCAGGCGACCGGGTCGCCCTGCATTGGCAGCCCGAACACGCCAACGTCTTCGACGCCGAGACCGGCGTCCGCCTCTAGGGCCAAGGGCAGACGGCCGGCCGGGTCTCGGCGGCAGTCCAGGCCAAGCGCCCGCCGGCGGCATGCGTCGGCGCAAAGCAAGGCCCGGGCGTCGCCGCTATCAGCCGGCCATCGGTCGGGCCAGAAGCTCGCGATGTAGTTCCATCAGGCGCAGGGCTACGGGCGGCAGGACACGATGCCGGGCGCGGAGCAGAAAATAGGGCTCGACCTCAAGCCGGTCGCGAACCGCCAGTTGATCGAACCGGGCGCCGATGCGGTCGCTGACAACGAGATCGGTCACTTCCCGCGACATTGCCGCCACGGCATCGGTCTCGGCCAGCAGCGCCATGATGACCAGAAGCGAGGAGGTCGTCGTCACATTTGCCGGCGTCGGTCGGCCGATTGCCGCGAAGCCGTTGGCGACGGCGGTGTGGATCGGCGCCCCGCGCTGCTGCAGGATCCACGGATAGTCCGAAAGCTGCGCGAGATCGACGGCTTCCCGCCCCAGCATCGGATGTCCGGCGCGCACCATCAGGCTCACGACCTCGCCGCGCGCCGGTTCGATCACGAAATCGGCCCGGTCATGCTCCGGCGGCAGCCGGGCCAGGACGAAGTCGAGGTCGCCGCGGGCAAGCGCCGGCACAAGCGTCGTCGACGGCGCGACCTCGACGAAGACATCGACATTGGGCGCGATCGCCTTCAGCCGGCGCACCGCCGGCACGACGCAGCCCAGTGCCGGCCCGGTCACAGCCCCGACGCGCACCCGGCCGGCATGGCCGGACCGCAAGTCACGCAGGTCCTGGCCCATCTCCTGCAACTCGCGCACGATCCGTTCGGCCCGGCGGGCGATGATCGTGCCGAAGAGCGTCGGCTCCATTCCCTTCGGCGTGCGCAGAAACAGCGACGTTCCCAGCGCCCGCTCGAGGTCGGCCAACATCCGCGACGCGGCCGGCTGACTCATCCGGCAGCTCTGGGCGGCCAGTTGCAGCTGGCCGTATTCCGCGATGGCGGCGATCAGCCGCGCCTGCGCCGGGCGGAGGTTCGTGAGGGGTTCGATCATCTGCATGCCAATCCGGTTATGCAAAAATGTCCTAATGGTATTTGATAGTTATGTCACGTCTACTTTAAGCAAGCTCTTGGTCCGGAAATGCACGGGCACTGGGGCGTGGAGGCGCCCCCACAGGGAGGATTGCTATGAAACTCAAGCATCTCGCGGGGGTTCTCGCGATTGGTCTGTCGACGTTCGCCCTTCCGGGCCATGCCGCAGACAAGGGCACGATCGGGATCGCGATGCCCACAAAGAGCTCGGCGCGCTGGATCGCCGACGGCAACAACATGGTGAAGCTGTTCGAGGCGCAGGGCTACAAGACCGACCTGCAATATGCCGAGGATGACATCCCCAATCAGCTGAGCCAGATCGAGAACATGATCACCAAGGGCGACAAGGTCCTGGTGATCGCCGCGATCGACGGCACGACACTGTCGAACGCGCTGGCCAACGCCGCCGCCTCGGGGATCAAGGTCATCGCCTATGACCGCCTGATCCGCGACAGCGCGAACGTCGATTATTACGCCACCTTCGACAACTTCAAGGTCGGCGTGATCCAGGCCAATTCGCTCGTCCAAGGCCTAAAGGAGCGGTTCCCCGGCGTCCATCCCTGGAACGTCGAGCTGTTCGGCGGCTCGCCGGACGACAACAACTCCGGCTTCTTCTACAACGGCGCGATGTCGGTGCTGCAGCCGATGATCGACAAGGGCGACATCAAGATCGTGTCCGGCCAGATGGGCATGGACAAGGTCGGCACGCTGCGCTGGGACGGCGCGGTGGCGCAGGCGCGGATGGATAACCTGCTGTCGGCCTATTACACGACCGCGCATGTGAACGGCGTGCTGTCGCCCTATGACGGCCTGTCGATCGGCATCCTCTCCTCGCTCAAGGGCGTGGGCTACGGTTCGGGCGGCCTGAAGATGCCGATCGTGACCGGCCAGGATGCGGAAATCCCCTCGATCAAGTCGATCGAAGCGGGCGAACAGTATTCGACCGTGTTCAAGGATACCCGCGAACTGGCCAAGGTCACCGTCGAGATGGTCAACGCCATGCTCTCGGGCGGCACCGTGCCGGTCAACGACAC
>JAKAJW010000408.1 GCA_021813645.1 Pseudomonadota bacterium
ACCTCGCGTCGCTCTTGATCGTGCTGTGGACGATGACCTTTTCCTCGCTGATCCTGCTGGAGTCGACCCTTTCCTTCCTCGGCCTCGGCGTACAACCGCCAACCGCCACGCTCGGCTCGATGGTCGGTCTGGGCCGTGATTACCTCGCCTCCGCCCCGTGGATCGCGCTACTGCCGGCGATGGGGATCATGCTGGTCTCGCTGCTGGTGCTGTTGATTGGCGACTGGTTGCGCGACGCGCTGGACGTGAAGTTGAAGTGAGCCGCGGCGCGCCCGCGCGCCGCCCCCCGCAACCCCTAGCCCTAATCGATTTCTCACTACCGGCTGCCATTCAGCCGCCGGCGATTGCTGCCCACACCCAACCCAGGAAGATGACGATGAAACGGTTTCTTTTCCTCGGCCTCGCCGCTTCGGTGCTGTTTGCCGGCGCCGCCTCGGCCAACGAGCTGAAAGTCGCGGTGGCGAACCTGCCGCCCTATCTCGACCCCGGCAAGGATTTCTCCAACACCGGCTCGCAGATGTACTACAACAGTTTCGATCCGCTGATCGAAAAGGACTACGCCGACCCGCGCGGCAAGTTCAAGCCGGGCCTTGCCAGCAGCTGGAAGCAGGCGTCGCCGACCGAATTTGACGTCACGCTGCGCCAGGGCGTGAAGTTCCACGACGGCGAAGCGATGACCGCTGGCGACGTTGTCTTCACCTTCGAGCGCATCCTGAAGGACATGACCCCGGAATTCGCCGCGATCCATCGCGAGTTCTTCTCCAACTTCAAGGAGGTCGTGGCGGTCGATGACAAGACGGTGCGGTTCACCACCTTCAAGCCGGAGCCGCTGTTCGAGACGCTGCTGAATGCCTCCGAAGGCTCGATCGTTCCCGAGAAGTACATCGCCGGGCTGACGGGCGATCCGCAGAAGGTCGAGCCGTCGGACTTCGACGCCTTCGCGCTGAAGCCGGTGGGCACCGGGCCCTATGCCATCACCGCTTACCAACCGGGCGAGACGCTCACCTATACTCGCTTCGACGGGTTCTGGGGCGAGAAGCCGCTCTACGATAAGGTGGTGGTGCGCCGCATCTCGGAATTGGCCACCCGTGTCACGGCGCTCGCCAACGGTGAAGCCGACCTGATCACGAACGTGCCGCCGGATCAGATCGACACGATCAACGCGACCCCCTCGCTGAAGGTGGTGGGTTCCGTGACGCCGCTGTTCCATGTGGTCTTCTTCAACACCCGAAACCCGGAGATGGCGAACAAGCACTTGCGCCGTGCGCTGGTGATGTCGATCAACCGCAAGCTCCTGAACGAGGCGCTGTGGGGCGGCAAGGCGGTGGTGCCAAGCACCCATACCTATCCGCAATACGGGGACCTCTACATGCCCGACCTGAAGACCTTCGGCTATGATCTGGCCAAGGCGAAGGAGGAGATGAAGCAGGCCAACTACGACGGTAAGCCGATCCGCTTCGATACCGATCCGGTCTATTACACCAACGGCCTGCTTGCCGCTCAGGCGATCAAGGAGATGTGGGCCGAGATCGGCGTGAAGATGGACATCAACGTGACCACCAAATGGACCGGCCGCGACCCGGACATGGAGGTGCGCAACTGGTCCAACCCGATGTACTTCGCCGACCCGGCTGGCTCCTACGGTGTGATGTGGGCGCCGGGCGGTTCTGGCTCGGAAATGGCCTGGCCGATGGGTGCCGACTACGCCAAGGTTTGGGATGAATTCCGTTACTCGACCGACGTTGCGGCGCGGCAGGCGGCCTATGCCAAGCTGATGGATTACGTGAAGGACGAGGCGCCGTTCCTGGTGCTCTATCAGCCCTACGAGTCCTACGGCATGCGCAAGACGCTCGACTGGACGCCGCTGCCGGGTCACATCCCCTATGTGCTCGACTTCCGCGCCGGTGCCATCGCGACGCACTGATAGCGACCCTGTACATGGGGCGGCTGCGACGCCAGCCGCCCCATTCCCAAAGCAAGACACGCCCAAGTCACATCCACCGGGAGCCACGCTATGGACGCAGCGCCTCATCTGCTGACGGTCGAGGGATTGACGGTCGCTTTCGGCCCCAAGGATCGACCGAATGTGGTCGTCGAGGGGCTCGATTTCGCCATTGCCGAGGGGGAGTGCCTGGCGCTGGTCGGCGAAAGCGGCTCCGGCAAGTCGGTGACGGCGATGTCGCTGCTGGGGCTGACGGCCTACAACGGCGGCCGCATCCTGAGCGGACGGATTACGCTGCGCCGGCGTGATGGCGCCCTGATGGATCTCGCGCAGGCCGGCGAGGCGGCGCTGCGCGAGATCCGCGGCGACGAGATCGCCATGGTATTCCAGGAGCCAATGACCTCGCTGAACCCAGTCTTCACCATCGGCGAGCAGATCGCCGAGGTGCTGCGGCAGCATCGCGGCCTCAGTGCTCTGGCGGCCCGCGAGCGCGCCTTGGCCCTGCTGGGCCGGGTTCGCATTCCTGAGCCGGAGCGGCGGTTCCGCCAATACCCGCACGAATTATCCGGCGGCATGCGCCAACGGGTGGTGATCGCCATGGCTCTGGCCTGCGAGCCGCGGCTGCTGATCGCCGACGAGCCCACCACTGCGCTCGACGTGACGATCCAGGCCCAGATCCTCGACTTGATCGCCGAGATCGCCCGCGACACCGGCATGGCAGTCTTGTTCATCACGCACGACATGGGCGTGGTCGCGCAGATCGCCGACCGGGTCGTTGTGATGCGCGGCGGCCGCAAGGTGGAAGAGGCGCCGGTGGGCCGACTGTTCGCCGCCCCGACAGCCGATTACAGCCGCGACCTGCTCGCCGCTGTGCCGCGGCTCGGTGAGATGGCGGGAACCGATGGGCCGCGCCGTTTCGGCGCGACTGCCGGCGCAGTAACCGGCCCGCGGGCCGCGCCGCCCGGGCCGCTGCTCGAGGTCCGCAATCTCGTCACTCGGTTCCCAGTCTATGGCGGGGCGTTCAAGACGCATGTCGCCAACGTTCATGCCGTCGAGGACGTCAGCTTCTCGATCGCGCCCGGCGAGACGCTGGCGTTGGTGGGCGAATCCGGCTGCGGCAAGTCGACCACCGGACGTTCCGTGCTGCGATTGATCGCGCCGCGGTCCGGTCATGTGACGCTGGAGGGCGACGACGTGCTGGGGCTGGAGCCGCGCGCCCTGCGTCGGCGGCGGCGCGATATGCAGATCATCTTCCAAGACCCCTATGCCGCGCTCGACCCGCGGCAGACCGCGTTCGACCAGATCGCCGAGCCGCTGCGCATTCACGGCATCGACCAAGGCAGCGCTCTGGCTGACCGCGTCGCAGGGCTGATCCGGCGGGTCGGGCTGAAGGAGGAGATGCTCGACCGATTCCCGCACGAGTTTTCAGGCGGCCAGCGCCAAAGGTTGTGCATCGCCCGGGCGCTGGCGCTGTCGCCACGACTGATCGTCGCCGACGAGCCGGTCTCGGCGCTCGACGTGTCGATCCAGGCCCAGGTCGTGAACCTGATGATCGAGTTGCAGGAGGAACTGGGGCTGTCCTACCTCTTCATCTCGCACGATCTCGCGGTCGTGGAACGGATGAGCCATCGCGTGGCGGTGATGAAAACCGGCCGGATCGTCGAGATCGGACCGCGCGCAGCGGTTCTGGCAGAGCCGGCGCATCCCTATACCAAGGCGTTGTTGGCGGCGGTTCCGCGCGCCGACCCTGGCAGCCGGAACCCGGTGCGTGCTACGGCCCCCCTACCTTCGCCGATCCACCCGCTTTCCCACTGCCCGCCGCCAAGCACCTATCGCGCTGTAGGACCCGAACATCTCGTGCTGATCGAGTAAGGGGGCGTTGCGGATAGGGGGGCATTCTCGCCTTCTTGAGGTCCCCGCCGGCCTACGTGTCGTGCCAAGGCCTCGCCTTCGTCGGGGGCCCCCGCGCATAGGCCTCACGACGGACGTGGCCGTGATTCTCGCGTGCATGACCCTCGGGTCATTTCAGAGCATTGTCCGGGCCGGAGATCGGCTGCGGCCGGTAGGGGTAGTTCTTGAGGCGCGTATCCGTTCGGACCAGCGGCGTCGCGACGGTCTTGGTCGGATCGATCCAGTCCTTCCACTGGAAATTCGCGAGAACCTGGACCTGATAGCTCTTCTCCAGCGGGCGGCTGAGAATGTCGTTGACGTGCTTCCACTGTAGGTACCGCAGCAGGTCGACCTGGTAGGGCGTCGGCGTGCCGCCCTGCGCCTTCACATCGGATTTGAGCTTCATCACGGCCGCCGAGTCGACCTCCGGCTGCCAGTCGATCGCCTCCGGCAGCATCACCGGTTCACCCGGAATGTTGTTGATGTCCTTCTTCCAGGTAGCAAGGACGGCCACGCCCGTGTCCTCGCGATACAGGATGATCGCATGCCCGTAGCGCGCATCCTTGAAGAAGCCGAGATTGCCATACTGGATGCGTGCGCCGGTCAGGAAGGCGACCGCATCGGACTAACAGGGCGATGGCCCGGATATGCCCCAAAGGACGCTGCGATCTATGATGCCGTCGGGAAACAAGACATCGAAGGCGACGCGGGCGTTCGCAGCCGCGTGAATGGTTCCTTCACAATCGTGGCCGTGAAACCGGACCATGTCCTTGAGGGTCACGGGGTAGGTATAGGGATAGTACCGACCCTGAGTGCCGCGGGTGGCGAGCATCTCGAAGACCGGCGCGTATGGCTTTCCCACCATTGGCGCGTACCAACTCGGATCGCGGTCTGGTGCTTCGACGCCGGTTTCGATGAAGATGTCCTCGCCCTGGCGATAGGTTGGGGCGCCGGCCTCGGCCGATGCAGGGATCGGGCACATTCCAGCGAAGGCGGCGAGACATCCGACGATTGTCACTCGGAACCAGGCGGGGGATGGTTTCATCGTGTGCTTCCTCGCTTCAATGCGATCGGTGCCAGCGCCGGCTTCTCGACCGACACCCGACGCAACGTTTCGCGCGGATCGATAGCAGGATCGACATCACGTGGAATTGATCGTCATCAACCGTCCTTGAAGGGGGGCGGAAAGATGCCGCCGCCGACGATCTAGGAGGCTGCCTGGGCCGGTTGCGGAACCCCTGTCCAGACAGCTGGGGCGAAACTGAGAACCGGCGGGCCCAAGCGAACCGGTTCTTGCCAGGCCATCGCTTCAGCTTCCATTTGCCCCAAAGGCCGCGCCGCGAGAGCGGCGGCACGGCCCGGCTGGGGGGAAGGGGCGCGAGGTTGAGAGAGGCGGTTGTTCTGACAATGTCTGCCCGGATGCTGGCAGCCCGCGCCTATTCCGCCGACCAAGCACTCAGAACGGATAGTGCTGCTGCGGATCCTCGATGGTGATCCAGCGCAGGTCGGTGAATTCGGCGATCGCGGCGCGGCCGCCGAACCGGCCGTAGCCCGAGGCCTTCACCCCGCCGAAGGGCATCTGCGGCTCGTCAGCCACGGTCGGGCCGTTGATGTGGCAGATCCCGGTCTCCAGCCGGTTGGCGAGCGCCATGGCGCGCGGGATGTCGCGGCTGAAGATCGCGCCGGAAAGCCCGTATTCGGTGTCGTTGGCGACCTTCAGCGCCTCCTCGTCGCCGTTCACCCGGATGATCGACTTCACCGGGCCGAAGCTCTCCTCGGCATAGATCCGCATCCCGGGCTTCACCCCGTCGAGCAGCGTCGCCGCGACGATGGCGCCGGTGCGGCTGCCGCCGGCGACGAGCTTCGCGCCCTTGGCGGTGGCATCGGCGATCAGCGCGTCCATCTTCTCGGCCGAGGTCTCGGTCACCAGAGCGCCGAGCACGACATGGCCGCGCGGATCGCCGGCGGGCAATGCGGCGGCGCGGGCGGCGAGCTTTTCCACGAAGGTGTCGGCCACCTTGGCATCGACGATGATCCGCTCGGTCGACATGCAGATCTGGCCCTGGTTCATGAAGGCGCCGAAGATCGCAGCGTTCACCGCGCCGTCGAGGTCGGCGTCATCGAGCACGATCAGAGGCGCCTTGCCGCCGAGCTCCAGGAGCGAGGGCTTCAGGTGCTCGCCGGCGAGCCGGCCGATGATCCGGCCGACGGCAGAGGAGCCGGTGAAGTTCACATGCTTCACCGCTGGGTGGGCGATCAGCGCCTCCACCACGGCGGCGGCGTCCTCCGGCGCGTTGGTCAGCACGTTGAGCGCGCCCTTCGGCAGCCCCGCCTCGGCGAAGCATTCGCCGATCAGCCGGTGGGTGGCCGGGCACATCTCGGAGGCCTTCAGCACCACCGTGTTGCCGCAGGCGAGCGGCATGGCGACGGCGCGGGTGCCAAGGATCACCGGCGCGTTCCAGGGCGCGATGCCGAGGCAGACGCCCTTGG
Organism: Pseudomonadota bacterium; assembly: GCA_021813645.1. Lineage (GTDB taxonomy): Bacteria > Pseudomonadota > Alphaproteobacteria > Rhodobacterales > Rhodobacteraceae > Solirhodobacter. The sequence continues at coordinate 6,323 of JAKAJW010000408.1, forward strand.
GCTTCGCCAGGCCCATGGCCAGCGTGCCAGGCTTGTCGGAGGGGATGATCTCGCCGCCGATCTGGGTGGTCATCGCGGCGGCCTCGCGGATCATGCCGGCGGCGAGCTTCACGTTGAAGCCGATCCAGGGGCCGGTGGCGCCGGTTTCCGCCTGGGCGGCGGCGATGAACTCGCCTGCCTTCGCGTCCATCGCGTCGGCGGCCTTCATCAGGATGGCGCGGCGGGCGCCGGGGCCCATCTGCGACCAAACGGAAAACGCCCGGGCGGCGGAGGCGACGGCGGCCTCGACATCGGCCGCGCCGGCGGCCGGGGCGCGGGTGGCGGCCGCGCGCGTCACCGGGTCGATCCGGTCGAAGGTCTTGCCGCTGGCGGCTGCGGCGCTGGCGCCGTCGAGTAGGAATCCGATCTGGTTCATCTTGGCCTCCCTTGGTGCCGGCTCAATCTGGCAGGCAGCGGATGTCGAGTAGCGCCAGGCGGCGCTCGGTTTCGATGACGGAGATGGCCTCGTCCAGCGCCGGGCGGAGCGCTTCGGTCCGGGTCACCTTGCGGGCCCAGGCACCGCTGGCCTCAGCTATCCGAGTGAACTCGGGCGAGGGTGCGAGGCCTGTGAGCGGCATGACATTGGCGCGGCTGGCATAGCCGTCGGGGTAGAGGCCGGCGACGGATTGGCGCACCGCACCCCATTCGGCGTTGTTCAGGATAACGATCAGGACCGGAAGTGCCAGCGCCTCGGCGATCTGGTGGCACGCGGTGGGATTGGCGAAGATGTAGCTACCGTCGCCCAGGGTGGCGACGCAGAGCCGTTCGGGATCGGCCAGCCGGGCGCCGAGCGCGGCCGGGAAGGACCAGCCGAGGCCGCCGGAATGCGGCTCCTGGAACCAGGAGTTCCGCTCTCGCCGGGGCAGGATGCCGAGCTGGGTGCCGAGCTCGGAGAAGACCGAGGAGCGGCGGCCTTCGAGCGCCTCGCCGAGGGTGCGGCTGACGAAGGCCTTGGTGATGCCGGCATCCGTGCGGGCGGTGGCCTCGGCCGCGAGCCGGGCGTGGAGCGCCCGCGCGGCCTTGGCGATGCGCTCGCGGCGGTGGGCGATCCGCCCGGCGTCGCGCGGCAGGCCCTCCATCGCCGCGGCAAGGGCCGGGATGGTCGCGGCACTTTCGCCGGCGACGGCGATGTCGGAGCGGAAGTTGCGGACCGGGAAGCGCGAGAAGATCGGATCGGGGCCGATGTTGATCACCCTGGCGCCGGGGGCCAGCGGGTGCCGGTCCGGCCACCAGGGCGCGAGGCAGTCAAGGATCACCACCACATCGGCTTCGGCCAGCCAGGGGCCCGGATCGGCGCCGATATGGCAGGGATGGTCGGTCGCCAGCGCGAGATGAGTGGCCCACCAGGAGCAGACGGGAATGGCCCAGTCCTCGGTCCAGCGGGCGAAGAGGGCAAAGCTCGCCGCGTCGCCGGCGCCGCGCTGGGCGATGACCAACGGGCGCTCGGCCTCGGCCAGGAGCGCGGCGGCCTGCGCCAGGGCTCCTGGGTCCGGCGCGGTGACGACCGGCTGCATCGTGGCGGGGGCGGACAGCCCCTCGGTCGGGACCGGCTCGCACAGGATCTCGCGCGGGAGTGACAGATAGGCCGGGCCGCGCGGCGTCGACATGGCGATGGCATGGGCGCGGTCGAGAAGGCCGGCGATCTGCTCGGGAAACTTCAACTCATAGTCCCACTTGCAGGCCTCGCGCACCAGCGCGGTCTGGTCGCGCATCTCCTGGCCCCAGCCGATCGGCACGGTGCGGGC
>JAKAJW010000468.1 GCA_021813645.1 Pseudomonadota bacterium
GCCTCGACCTGGGTCAGCGCGCTTTTCCAACCGTTGTTCAGGCGCACCGGAACCCCGAACGCGCCTTCGACCCGCAGCACCCCCGGCAGATGTGCCGCGTCCTGCTCCACCGCCGCCGGCGCGTCATGCGCCAACTGCAGCGTCACCTGCTGGCGGTTGGTGCGGGTGAAGGCCTCATCCACCACCACGGCAATCGAATCGAGGACGAAGAACGAAGCCACCAGCACCGAGATCGCCGCCGCCACACCCAGCACCGTCACCGCCGCCCGCCCCGGCCAACGCGTGATCGAGCGCAGGATCATCATCGTGGTCTGACGCAGCCTCATGCCCTCGGCCGCCCGATCGACCCAGCCGCGGCGATAGAGAGGCGGCGCCGGCGGCATCATCGCCACGGCGGGCTTCAGCCGGGCGCTGGCCTGCACCGCGCGCAACGCGCCGAGGATCACCGCCCCAAAGCCCATCAGGCCGGATATCGCGAAACTCGCGCTTCCGGGCACGTAGATCAGATAAGGGAAGCGGTAGAATTTCGTGTAAAGCACGGTCATCTGTTGGCCCAGCCACCAGCCCGCGACCCATCCGAGCAGCACGCCGCCGACGCCGATCCCGATCGACAGCTTCAGATAATGCACGGCGATCTCGCGGCCGGAAAAACCGTTCGCCTTGAGCAGCCCGATGACCGGCCGTTCCAGCAGGATCAGCCGGCTGAGCACCATGTTCACCAGAAAGGCCGAGACGATCAGGAAGATCGGCGGCAGGATTAGCGCCATTGCGCCGAGCTGGTCGATCTCGCTCGACAGGAAAGCATCTGACACCTGCCGGTCGCGGCCGTAGGCACCGGTGCCGCCATAGGGCGCCAGCAACCGGTCGAGCACGGCGATCACCGCGGGTTCCGAGGCGCCGCGGGTCAGCCGCAGGCTCAGATCGTTGAAGGCGCCTGACAGACCCGCCGCCGCCGCTTCGGGCGCCTCGTTCATCCAGATCACGCCATAATGCCGGTCGTCCGGCATCAGCGAACCGGGCGCGATCAGGTAGACAAACTCGGGCGACAGAACGAGGCCGGTCACCCGCAGGTCTCGCTTCTGGCCGTTCAGGATCGCGGCGAAACTCATCCCGGGGCGCAGCCCGTTGGCCTCGGCGAAGTTCTCCGACAGCGCCACCTCGTCGCTGCGGCCCGGATCGGGCAGCCGGCCCAGCCGCACCGTCGGCCGGTTCAGCACCGGTGGCCCGGCGGCCGGCAGGGACAGCACCCGCGCCTGGGCCGGCTTCGCCATCCCCGGCAGATCCAGGACCACGTTCATCGAGATCCGCGCTTCCGCCTGGGCCACGCCTGGAATGCGGGAGATCTCCGGCAGCAGGGCCTTCGGCACCCGCGTCGCGGAGGCGAAGACTTCGGCAAACCGCGCCCGGTCGTAATAGGCGTCGCGGGTGATCCGCAGCGAGCGTTCGGTGCCGGTCGCCAGCACCAGCACCATCACCCCGCAGCCCAGCACCAGCGCGATCGCCAGCGCCTGCGCCCAAAGGCGGCGCAGATCGCGGATCAGCTTTCGGTCGAGCGCGCGCATCACCATTCGATCCCGGCTGGCGCCATCGGCTCGGCATTCTCCTCCACCGCGGCCACCAGCCCGTCGGCCAGCCGGATCACCCGATGCGCCATCCGACGGATCGCCACGTTATGGGTGATCAACGCGGTGATGGTGCCCAGATCGCGGTTCACCTCGTAAAGCGCCTCCAGCACGGTCACGCCGGTCTTGCTGTCCAGCGCCCCGGTCGGCTCGTCGCACAGCATCACCTCCGGTCGCTTCGCGATCGCCCGGGCGATCGCCACGCGCTGCTGCTCGCCGCCAGACATCTCGGCCGGGAAATGATCCATCCGATTGCCCAGCCCGACCCGCTCCAACGCCTCTTCCGGTCGCATCGGGTTCTTGGCGATCTCGGTGACCAGCGCCACGTTCTCGCGCGCGGTCAGGCTGGGCACCAGGTTGTAGAACTGGAAGACGAAGCCGACATGCTCGCGCCGAAACGCGGTCAGCTCCGTCTCGTTCATCCCGGTCAGCACATGCTCGCGGAAGGTCACGCGGCCGGCGGTCGGGCTGTCGAGCGCGCCGAGGATGTTCAAGAGCGTCGACTTGCCCGAACCGGAGGCGCCGAGCAGAACCACCAGCTCCCCCTCGTAAAGCTCGAGGTCGATGCCGCGCAACGCCTGCACCGAGACGGCACCCGTCGTATAGACCTTGGTGAGGCCCTCGACCCGAAAGACGACCTGCCGCATGGCTCCGCTGCTCCCTTTTGCCGGTCATCCTGACCGCTGCCGGGGGCTTTCGCCTTGATCGAGCACAAGGTGGCGCAAAGAAAACGCGCCAGCCATCGGCAGTGGCGGCGCGGTTATGGACGCGGCTCCGCGGGGGTCAGCCCTGGCCCTGCGGGGCCTTGTTGTAGATGAAACCATAGGTCGGATAGACGCCGCCGAACGAGCCGTCGAGGTTCTGCACGCGCACCTCGGACCAATCGTTGCGGGCCGAGACGTCGATCACCGCGGTGCCCACCGTTACCGTATTGGGGACCCAATTCGCCTGATCCACCAGCACCTCGCGCGGGTTCATCACCTTGGCGACCACCGCGACATGGCCGAGCGGCATCTGATGCACCGAGCGGAAGGTCAGCACCGCCCCCGGCACCGGCTGCGCCCCCCGGGCATAGCGATTCGCGGCCATGCTCCACCAGCGATAGGCATCGGCATGAATGTCGATATGCGAAACGGTCTGCGCGAAGGGCACGCACCAGAGCCAATGGCCATGGCCCTTGCGGATCGCCGTCGGCCGGTTCGCCTCGGGCAGGTCCGACACCGGCAGCGCCGCCGCGATCACCGCCGGCCGTGCCGTCGCCGGCCGGCTCGCTGCGGCCGGCCGGCCGATCGCCGGACGCCCCGCCGGCACCAGCGAGGTCGCCGGCGCCAGAGAATAGACGGCCGCGATCGGGCGGGGCTTGGGAAGCACATCCGGGATCGGCTGCGACAGCGCCGCGAGCGCCGCCGGCGCCGGTTGCGGCAGCGGCGAAGACTGCATCCCGGCCGGGCGCGCGGCCAGCGGCTTGGCCGGGGCGACGGCCGCGGATTTGGCCACCGGCTGGGCCGCGGATTTGGTCAGGGGCTGCGTCACGGGCTGGGTCACCGGCTGGGTCGAGGTGGCGGCCGCCGTCGCTGGCGCCCCGGCAGCCGGCCCGAGCATCGCGGCAGCCCCGGTCGGCGGCAGCAGGGTCAGCCCCGCGGCGACCGCGAACACAAGCCCGGAAAGCGCCTGGAAACGCATCTCGCCCTGTCCTCTCTGGGGTCTTCGCCCCGTCCGCTTCGGGCGGCCTTCGCGGTCCGGCCTGCCACGTTCCGAATTCCCTTGTGTCATGCCATCGCCCCCATAATGGCTCAAGCGATGCCGCAGCGCCCGCGCGCGGCTTCGCGGCGGATCGGCAAGGTTCCGCGCATCGGCCGCGCCGCCGCGCCGCCGCCGGCGGTCAAGGGATGGGAGACGGGCCTAACCTGGGGACAGCGCCAGGCCTGCGGCCGCCGGCTGCCGCAGCGCCACCGGGACCAACTGGCGCCGCAGAATCCAGAACACGAGCAGGATCAGCGCGACATAGCCGGGGCCGGCGAAGGAAATCGCCTGATGGGCCCAGGGTTCCGGGCCCGCGCCGGCATCGGCGGGAACATAGAGCCAGGAGAACAGCACCGAACCGCTGACGACCCAGCTCAGCGCCAAGAGCACGGCGGCCTGCCAGCGCCGCGCCCGCTCGAGGACCGGCCCGGCCAGCAGCGCCGCGGCGATCGCCAGGATCGGCGTATCGTAGTCGAAGGCATAGGGCGTCACCGCCAGCGACATCAGCAGCACCAGGCCCTGGGTGAGGCGAGGATCGACGCGCCGATGGATCAGAAGCCAGGTCAGCGCCACCGCGGCCAGCGCCAGCACGGACTGGACCGCGAAGGCGACCTGCGCCGGCAGGCCTGCCGCCCGCAGCGTCGCATAGGGCGAGATCATGTCATGCAGCGTGTAGCGCCCCTGCTCGAGCGCCAGCGCCGCCCCGCGCGAGGCCTGCAGGAACCACAGCCAGACCGGCGCCCCGAAGGCGAAGCTGGCGGCAGCGCTCAGTGCCACGGCAACGGCGAAGGCCGCCGCCAGTACCCGCCAGCGCCCCATCAGAAGGTTCTGGACGCCGACCAGCAGCCCCAGATGCGGCTTGATGACCAGCAGTCCAAGCGGCACCCCCGCCACGGCCGAGCGCTTCAGGCCGGCCAGGGCGAAGGCGCCCAGCAGGGTGGCGGTCAGAAAGCCGTTCTGACCGCACATCAGGCAGATCAGGAAGCCCGGGAACAGTCCGATCGCGACCGCGCCGGACCAGGGCCCGGCCAGGCGCCGGATCAGCCAAAGCGTCGTCAGGAACGGCAGCACGCTCAGCGCCACGAAGCCCCAGGCCAGACCCAGCCTGGCCAGCCCGACCGTGAGCAGATCGTAGGGCGGCGGATAGGCCCAGGGCATGAAGATCCCGCCCGAGCCGTCGGCGATCTGGGCGAGATGCATCGTCGGCAGCGCATAGGCTTGGGCCAGCCGGCCGGAAAGCGCCATCCGCCCGACCAGCACGAAATCGTTCAGGTCGGTAAAGGCCGCCCCGCCCGGCGCCGCCGGATGCGCATAGAGCCGGAAGCGAAACCAGGCGAACACCAAGCAGGCGCCCGTCAAAGCCAGCGCGACAACCGAGGCAAGGGGAACCTGGCGCCGCTTGTCGGACCACACCCGCCCGAGCGCGGCCCGCAAGGCCCGCAGGGCGCCGGCGGCAGCGCCACGATGCGCGGAAAAACAAACGCGGTCGTCCCCAGCGGCCATTCGAGCCCTCGATCCTACGCAAGGCCGTTCGCGCACTCTGCCTTTGGCGTGCCGACAGCGGTTTCGCGCGGTGGTTAACGGCCGAGCCAGGCGACAATATGTCATGACCGCGGTGCACTGCGGGCAGGGCTGCGATGCGCGGGCGCGCATCGTATCGCTGGGCCCAAGCTAGGGCGGGAGCGGGATAAGGGAGCATCTGGTGGCGGTGCAGGGACTCGAACCCCGGACACGCGGATTATGATTCCGCTGCTCTAACCAACTGAGCTACACCGCCATCGGGCGCGGGGATAGGGGACGCCGCAAGACGCGTCAAGGGGGAAAACCGAGCAACCCGGGGGTGCCCGTGCGTGGATTCGCTGCAATGCGGCGGGATCACGGCTCTGTCAGCGACGGAACCCTGCGACGTCAGCCGTTTGTCAGGACGCCAACCTATATGCCTGCTACGCCGCAGTGCGGCACCTCCTGTTGACGACCGAAAGGCCCCAGAATGTCTTCCACAGCGCAACGCCACAACCTGCCGACCCGGCTGCTGCACGCTTCCCTGGTCCTCACCGTCTGCGTCCAGCTCGGATCCAGCCTGGTGATGCGCATCGCCTGGGGCTCGCGTCCCGGCAATATCTTCTTCCCGATTCACGAATATGCCGGCATGGCGGCCTTCGCGCTGGCCTTCCTGTTCTGGGTCACCGTCATCGCCCGCCGGGTCGGGACCGAGCCCGGGGCGCTGTTTCCCTGGCTGTCGCCCGCCCGGCGCGCCGCCCTGCGCGCGGATATCGCCACCCATCTCGACGCGCTGCGCCGCTTCAGCCTGCCGCAGCACGACGGCGCCGCGCCGCTACCCTCGGCGATCCACGGGCTCGGCCTGCTGCTGGTCACCTTCATGGGCGTCTCGGGCACCTATTGGTATCTGATGTCGCAGGCCGGCCTCGGCCGGTCGGTCTTCGTGCGCCCGGTCATTGAGTTGCACGGCGCCTTCGGCAACCTAGTCTGGGCCTATATCTTCGGCCATGCCGCCCTGGGCCTGCTGCATCACGTCAGCAAGAACATGCCGCTGACCACCATGTGGTCGTTCCGGCCCTGAGCCGGCGGCCTCAGCGCTCGCGCGGCTCCTTCGGCCCGCCCGAGATCGCCAGCGTCACATCGCGCAGCGCGGTGATCGGCGGCAGCGATCCGGGCACGGCGAAATAGCGTGAGCGCCAGTCCGGCCCGAACTTCTGCTTGAAGGCGCGCAGCCCGGCGAAGTTGTAGAAAGCCCCGCCGTATTTGAACAACACCGAGCCGAAGCGGTTCCACAGCCGGGCGCCGTATTTCACCTCGAGCCCGGCCAAGGGCGCCATCCCCAGGCTGAAGCTGGCCGTGCCCTCGGCCTTCAGCCGCTCCATCAGCGCGATGAACAGGAACTGCATCACATTCGGCGGCGCTTCGGGCGTGAAACGCATCAGGTCGATGGTGGCGCCCACCTTGGTGTCGGTCTCCAGCACATTTGCGAAGGCCACCAGCCGGCCCTCGCGCCGGACCAGGGCCAGCCGGAAGCGCTGCAGATAGTCGGTGTCGAACCGGCCGACGGAAAAGCGTTTCTCGCGCCCCTTCTTGCCGGCGAGCCAGACCGAGGAGATCGCGGCCAGCTCGGCCAAAAGCTCGGCCGAATGCGGCGGCGCCGCCAGTTCGAAGCCGATCCCCTCGCGCTCCAGCTGGTTGTAGGCCGCGCGCATCGCCTTGTAGCGCTTGCCCGCCAGCGAGAAATTCGCCAGCGGCACGATCGCCTCTTCGCCGATCTTGTTCACCGTCAGCCCCATCTCGATCCAGATCGGCAGATAGGCGTCGGTGATTTCGTAGAACACCGGCCGGCAGCCAGCGGCGAAGGCGGCGTCGAAGAAGGCCCAGGCCAGGTCGCGCGCCGCCGCCTTCGGCCCCACCGGGTCGGAATAGGCGATCCAGGACTTGCCCTGGACGGTATACATGATGAAGGCTTCGCCGCCTTCAGAGAAGAAGAAGGTCTTGTCGCCGGTCAGCGCCAGATTGGCGAGCGGCAGATCCTGCTCTGCCACGATCGCCCGCACCCGCTCGATCGCCCCCGGATCGGGCGAGACCGACCGGCCGCGCGCCGGCTGCATCGAAATATAGATCAGCGCCACGACCATCAACGCGCTGGCGGTCAGCCCGGCGCGCAGGGCGCGGGCCGAATTCGCTCCCGGCGCGAAATACAGCAGGAGCTCCCGCGAGTGGTGCGAATTCTGCTGCAGCAGAAACCAAAACGACGCCGCCGACAGCGCGATGGCGATGATCAATCCGAACCAGGCCGGCGACAGCAGGTTCTGCGTCAGCCGCGCCGCCCGGTAGAACTCGCCGCGAATCGGCGACAACAGCACCGCCGCCGCCACGAAGATCCCAGCCGAGGTGACGTTGAGCCCGTTCAGCAGGCTCGCCACCGCGCCGGCCACCAGCGCCGCCTCGGTCAGCCAGAAGGCGGCCGAGATCCGTCGCATCAGCCCCTGGGCGAGCAGAATCAGGATCACCCCAAGCACCGCCGACAACAGCGCGCCGCCCTCCAGCAGCACCGCGGCAATGAAATCCTGCGGGCTGACCTCGTTCGGCCGGACCGAGGGCATCAGCGCCAGCGCCAGCAGATAGACGCCAAGCCCCAGCACCGTCGCCCCGGTCGCCCCCGGCGCCACCGTGGTCAGCACCCGGCTGACCGGCTTCATCGTGTCCGACATCTCGCCCAAAAGCCGCGCCAGCGGCCCACGCGCCAGTCGCGCCTCGTTCAGCGAGATCACGATCATCGCCAGCGCGAAGGGGGCAAGATAGTAGATCAGGCGGAAGATCAGCAGCGCCGCTGCCGCCTGCTCGACGCTGACCGAGGCCGGCAGGGCGGAAATCACCACGCTTTCGAACACGCCGATGCCGCCCGGCACATGCGACAGCACCCCGGCCATCGCCCCGGCAGCGAAGATCGCCAGGAAGGTGACGAAATCCGGCTTGCCCTCCGGCAGCAGCACATAGAGCGCCAGCGCCGCCATCGAGGTGTCGATCGCGGTGAAGACCAGCTGGCCCAGCAGGATCCCCGGCGAGGGGGCGCGCAGTTCCAGCCGCCAGATCCGCAGCGTGCGGCCGGCGGTGGAGGCGACGCCCAGCA
>JAKAJW010000205.1 GCA_021813645.1 Pseudomonadota bacterium
GGGGCCGATGATTACCGGCCGCCACCGCGGCGAGCGGCTCGGCGCATGTACCGATTGTCGTCGCTTCTGGGCAAGCTACCGGGCAGGCCGGGTCTCGGGCGAGGAAATCGACCTGATCGAGGGTCGGCTGGCGGTGACCGCGGGCACCTGCGCCGTCATGGGCACCGCCTCGACCATGGCGCTGATGGCCGAGACAATGGGGATGATTCTGCCCGGCTCGGCTGCGATCCCCGCGGTCCATGCCGACCGGCTGCGAAACTGCGAGGAAACCGGCGCGCTGGCGGCGCAGATGGCGATGACCGGCGGCCCGCGCCCGCGCGAGATCGTGACGCCGGCGGCGATCCGCAATGCGCTACGTGTGCTCCTCGCGGTCTCGGGCTCGACCAATGCGGTGATCCACATGGCCGCGATCGCCGGCCGGATCGGCGAGCGGCTCGACTACGACGCCTTCAACCGGATGTCCGACGAGACGCCGGTTCTGGTCGATCTGAAACCCGTCGGCAGCGGCTACATGGAGGATTTCCACGCCGCCGGCGGACTCGAGGGGGTGCTGCGCGAGATTGCCCCCCAACTCGAGACCGGCTGCCGCGCGATCACCGGCGAGAGCCTCGCCGAGCGCCTTGCCAGGCCACTGACAGATCCAATCGACCGGGCATTGATCCGCAGCGCCAGCGATCCGATCGCGACCGAGGGCGGCCTTATCGCACTTCGCGGCAGCCTGGCGCCGGAGGGCGCGATCCTCAAGCGCGCCGCTGCGACGCCGGAGTTGCTCGAACATGAGGGCCGCGCCGTCGTCTTCTCTTCGCTCGAAGATCTCGCCCAACGAATCGACTCGCCCGATCTCGACGTCCGCCACGACGACATCCTGGTCTTGCAGAACGCCGGCCCGCGCAGCGCTTCGGGGATGCCCGAGGCGGGCTACCTGCCGATTCCGCGCAAGCTCGCGGCGCAGGGCGTAAAGGACATGGTTCGGATCTCGGATGCCCGGATGTCTGGCACCGCTTTCGGCACCATCGCCCTCCACGTCGCCCCCGAGGCTGATGCCGGCGGCCCGCTTGCGCTGGTGCGCGACGGCGACCGCATCCGCCTGTCAGCGCGCGAGAAGCGGCTCGACCTGCTGGTAGACGAGGGCACACTGCGTACTCGTACCCCCGTCCGGCGTACCGAAGTGCTGCCGTCTCGGGGCTACCCGCTGCTGTACCGCGAGCATGTCCTGCCGGCGCCGCGCGGCTGCGACTTCGACTTTCTTGCCGAAGTAGAGCGATGAGCTCTGGCGTTCCCGGCGGGTCGGAAGGCAAGCGAAATCGACTCATCACATTGGGATATGGGGCCACATAGCGCCAACCAGGCGATCATCATCCATGGGCTGCGTCTCTATGGAGCCGCAGCCCATGACACCCGTGCGGTGCCTGCCCCTGACGTCCGCCTTTCCGGCAAAGAAGGCAGGGCGCCCCGCCTCGCAATGACGACCGGTTCGCGTTTGTCAGACCGCAGGGCGACTAGAGTTCAGCGTTGACGCGTTTCAACAGGGAGAGGAAGAGCGCCTTGTGCTCGCCCACGATGGCGTCAAGCCGACGGTCGTGCGCCTCGGCATGCGTCATGAGCCCGGCCAGGGCGCGCTCCCCCGCCGGGGTCAGGCGCAGGGTGTTGCGGCGCCGGTCCTGCTCCGACGGCTTGCGTTCGATCAGGTCGAGGCGTTGGAGGTCCTGGATCAGCGGTGTCACGGTAGACTTGTCGCGCGCGATCGCCTGGGCGAGGTCCATCTGAGTCAGCCCGGGATTGTGGTGGATCACCATGAGTGCGGCGAACTGACCGGGTTTGAGCCCTGCCGTCTCCACCCGCCGAGCAAAGGCGCGGAACGACGCTTCTTGGGCGTTGCGCAGGGCAAAGCCGATGAAATCCGAGAGTGGCCCGAGGTCGATCTCCTGCGGCCGAGAATTGACACTGACGGGGAGGCGAGACTCAGCCATGGCGGCGCCTCAGACGCTCATGCCGCCGTCGACCATCAGCATTGCGCCGGTGGTGAAGCTCGACTGGTCGGATGCGAGATAGAGGACGGAACGAGCGATCTCCTCGGGCCGCCCGTGGCGATGCAGCGGGATCAGTTCGTCGAAGAAAGCGGTGGCGTCCCGGCCGAGTTCCGCGCTCAACCCCTTCTCGACATTGGCCTGGAAGCCGTTGTCGATCGGGCCTGGGTGGATCGTGTTAACCCTTATGCCTCGTGGCGCAAGTTCCTTGGCGAGGCAACGCATAAGACCGGTTTGGGCGTGTTTGGCGGTGATGTAACCATAGACGCCGGGATCGCCGCGCGTGGCCGCGACCGATGAGGTGATAATGATCGAGCCACCCGTTGTCATGTGCGGCGAGGCGTGCTTGGCGGCAAGATAGGCGCCGCGGACATGGACGGCCCAGACCGCGTCGAAATCTGCGTCGCTGTATTCGGCGATCGGCGCGACAGAACCGAAGTTACCGGCATTGCTGAACAGCACGTCGATCCGGCCGAAGCGTTCGAGAGCGGCCGCCACATAGGTCGCCGTCTGCGCGGCATCCGACACATCGGCGATCTGAACCGCGACGTTCGGCCCGAGCTCGGTCGCAAGGGGCGCCAGCGCCTCAGCTGAACGGTCCACAAGCAGCACCCGCGCGCCCTCGGCGAGAAAGAGCCGTGCGGTCGCGGCGCCGAGGCTGCCGGCGCCGCCGGTGATGATGCAAGCCTTTCCCTCGAGCGCGCGGCTCATCCCCTCCCCCCATCTTCTCTGGGCCATCGCCCGGCCAGTTGCCGGCCCGCTGGCGCCCTACCGGACCATAGCGCAGCCCGCCACGGCTTCCCAGCAAAAACAGTTTGACGCAAAACCAATTTTGGGCCAGCGTTTCCGCATGGCCCGCAGCAAGATGGGCAGGGAGTCGGCCGCGACCGACGAGGAGGAGAAATGGCACAGAATTCCGGAATTCGTCGGCGTAGCGTGCTCACGGGCATGGCGGCGGTCGGCGCGGCGAGCCTCAGCGGCGTCGCCCCCGCCTTTGCGGCGGCTCCGAAGATCAAGATCGGCCTGGTGATGCCGCAGACCGGACCGCTCGCCTTCTTTACCGAGCACATTCCCTTCGTGCTCGAGCAAGTAAAGGCGACCTATGGCGGCAAGATCACCTCGGGCGGCAAGGTCCACGATTACGAGATCGTGATCCGCGACAGCCAGTCGAACCCGAACCGCGCGGCCGAGGTGACGCAGGACCTGATCCTGAACGAGGGCGTGAACATCGTCGCGACCTTCGCCACGCCCGAAACGGTAAATCCGGTCTCCGACCAGTGCGAAGTGAACGGGGTGCCCTGCGTATCGAATGACGCGCCGCTAGAGCCTTATTTCTTCGGCCGCCACGGCGATCCGAAGAAGGGGTTCGAATGGACCTACCACTTCTTCTTTTCGGGCGAGGAACTGGTGAAGGCGCTCCTGCCCTACTGGAAGAAGCTCGGCACCAACGGCGTGGTGGGCGGGCTCTGGCCGAACGATGGCGACGGCATCGCCCAGTCCAAGGGCTTCCCGCCGGCGATCGAGGGCGCGGGCTTCAAGGTGGTCGATCCCGGCCGCTTCGACATGCCGGCCTCGACCTACAATAGCCAGATCGGCGCCTTCAAGTCGGCCGGCTGCGAGATCGTCTCGGGTGTGCTGCCGCCGCCGGAGTTCACCACCTTCTGGAACGGCTGCGCCCAACAAGGCTACCGACCGAAGTCGGTCTATGTCGGCAAGGCATTGGAGTTTCCAGCCACTATCGGGCCGCTCGGCGACCGCGCCAACGGGCTGACCACCGAGGTCTGGTGGTCGCCCACCTCGCCGTTCTCCTCCTCGATGACGGAGCAGAGCTCGATGCAGCTGGCCGAGGCCTACGAGCAGGCGAGCGGCCGGCAATGGTCGCAACCGCTCGGCTTCCGCCATTCGCTGTTCGAGGTGGTCTTCGACGTGCTCAAGCGCGCCGAGGATGTGACCAACCCGGACTCGGTGAAGAAGGCGCTCCGCGCCACCGACCTCGACACGATCGTCGGGCATGTGAACTTCATGACCGGGCCGCTGCCGAACTGCAGCCTGACCCCGCTCGTGATCGGGCAATGGTCGAAGGGCAAGAAATACCCGTATGACATCGTGGTCGTCGACAACACGAACTTCCCGTCGATCCCGGTCGGGGGAGCGCCCTTCGCAATCCCCTACAGCTGAGCCACCCCCAGCCTGCCCGCCCGCCAGGCCATGGACCGCGGGCGGGACCATCCGGCCGGATTGGCCATGCCGATGCCCGTCTGAACGCACCGCCTGAGACGCCCCTGCCATGCTGAACCTTACTGGCCTGTCGCTCCACTTCGGGGCCCTGCGCGTTCTCGACGGGCTCGACCTAGCAGTCGAGCGGGGCGAGGTATTGGGCGTCCTCGGCCCGAACGGCGCTGGCAAGACCACGCTGTTCAACGTCATCACCGGGGTGCATCGGCCGACCGCAGGTGAAATCCGCTTCGACGGCCGGGCAATCGGGCGGCGGCGCTCCTGGCACCGCTGCCGGGCCGGGATCGGCCGCACCTTCCAGGTGCCAAAGCCCTTCACCGGCATGACGGTGTTCGACAACGTGCTGACCGCGGCGGTCCACGGCGGTGGCCTGTCGTTCCGCGGCGCCAGCAACCGCGCCGGCGAAACCTTGGCGCTGACTGGCCTCGCCAATCGAACCGACCGTCTGGCGGGCGATCTGTCGCTGCTCGACCTCAAACGGCTGGAACTGGCCAAAGCGGTGGCCTGCGGACCGCAGCTTCTCCTCCTTGACGAGATCGCCGGCGGCCTGACCGATCACGAATGCGGGGTCCTCCTCGATATCCTGAAGGTGCTCCGCAACCGCGACATCACCATCGTCTGGATCGAGCATGTGTTACATGCGCTGAAGAGCGCGGCCACCCGGCTCGCCGTGCTGCATGGCGGCCGATTCATTGCCGACGGCTCGCCCGAGGCGGTGCTTGCCGACCCTAAGGTGCAGGAAGTCTATCTCGGGGCGGTGGACTGATGGCAGAGGCACTGCTGGATATTGAGGACCTGTCGGTTTTCTACGGCCCCTTCCGGGCGGTACAGGGTGTCTCGCTCAAGGTCGGCGCAGGCGAGGTCGTCTCCATCATTGGTGCCAACGGCGCGGGAAAATCCTCATTGATGAAGGCGATCATCGGCCAGGCCGGGCGAACGGAGGGGCGGATCGGTTTTCTGGGCGAGGACATCTCTACCCGACCGACCGCCGAGATCGTCCGCGCTGGCATCGCGCTGGTGCCCGAGGGGCGTCGCCTCTTCCCGTCACTGACGGTTGCGGAGAACCTCACCATCGGCTGGGAGGTCGGCCGGCGGGGCGAGATCGGCTTCGACGAGGTCTATGAGTTGTTTCCGGTGCTGGCCGAGCGAAGCGGCCAACTGGTGCGCAGCCTGTCGGGCGGCCAGCAGCAGATGGTGGCGCTGGGGCGCGGGCTTCTGGCCAACCCGAGGCTTCTGCTGTGCGACGAGATCAGCCTCGGTCTCGCTCCGGTGGTGATCGCCGATCTCTACCGGATCATTCCGGCGATCCGCGACCGCGGCATCGGCATCGTCATCGTCGAGCAGGACATCACCCGCTCGCTCGCCGTGGCGGACCGGTTCTATTGCCTGCTGGAGGGCCGCGTGAATCTTTCCGGCCGGCCGGCCGAGACCAGCCGCGACGAGGTCGCGCGGCACTATTTCGGGATGTGAGATGGGGGAACTGCCAAACCAGATCGTGCAGGGCGTGCTCGTCGGCGGGCTCTATGCGATGTATGCGATGGGGCTGTCGCTCTCGGTCGGGGTCATGCGCTTCGTCAACATCGCGCATGGCGACCTGATCGTGCTGATCTCCTTCCTGATCCTGACGCTGATCCATGCCACCGGGATGGGCGCCCTGCCCGCCACGCTGATCGCCCTGCCGATCGCTTTCGCCGGAGGCTATCTGCTGCAGCGCTTCCTGTTGCAGAGGGTGCTGGGCAAAGGAGTTCTGCCAATCATCCTCGTTACCTTCGGCCTTTCGATCATCATCCAGAACGGGCTCCTGGGTGTCTTCGGCGCCGACACTCGCCGGGTGTCCGGTGGCGGGATCGAGACAGCGACACTGAAGATCGGCGGCGGTATCAACGTTGGCGTCCTGCCGCTCGTGATCTTCCTTGGCGCCATTGCCATGGTGATGGCGCTCGACTGGCTCCTGTACCGCACCCGGCTGGGCGCACGTATCCGTGCTGTTTCGGATGATCCGGCGACGGCAAATCTCGTCGGCCTGCCCTCGGCGCGGGTCTATGCCACCGCCATGGGCATCGTCGGCGTCACCATCGCGATCTCGGCGGGCTTCATGTCGATCTGGACCAATTTCGACCCGACAGCGGGGCCGAGCCGGCTGCTGATCGCCTTCGAGGCGGTGGTGCTCGGCGGGCTCGGCAGCCTGTGGGGGACGCTGGTCGGCGGCATCATCATCGGCGTCGCCCAGGCGCTCGGCGCCCAGATCGACGTCGGCTGGCAGCTCCTGGCCGGCCATATCGCCTTCCTCGTCATCTTCCTCGCCCGGCCCGAGGGCCTGTTCCCGAAATACTGAGGCCCCATGCCGCGCCAGTCCCGCCTTTGGATCGTCTACCTCGCCCGCGCCGGGCTCATCGCCGGCGCCGCGGTGATGGCCGCGGCGCCGATGCTGTTCGCCACCCGCGACGTGGCGATGCTGACGGAATTCATGTCGCTTCTGACCATCGCGATCATGTGGAACCTGCTGGCGGGCTATGCCGATATCGTCTCGGTCGGCCAGCATGCCTTCGTCGGCGTGGGGGCCTATGCGCTCTTCGGCTTCGCCGCCATCGCCCATGTCGACCCCTATCTGTCGATCCCGCTTGCGGCAGTGGTGGCACTGGTCGTCGCCCTGCCGGTGATGGTGATCATCTTCCGCCTGCGGACCGCCTATCTCGCCGTTGGCAGCTGGGTGGTGGCGGAGACAATCATGCTCGCCGCCGGCAAGCTTGCGGCCTTCGGCGGCGGATCTGGGATCAGCCTTCCGGTCTCTGTGGTGCGCAGCTTCGGCCACCGCATCCCGGAACGCTACGGGACGATCTACTGGATCGCCTTCGCCGTCGCCGCGCTGGCGCTGGTGGCGACCTGGCTGCTGATGCGCTCGCGCATCGGCCTGGGTCTCACGGCGATGCGCGACAACGAGGAGGGGGCGGGCGTCGTCGGCGTGAACCTGATCGGGCTCCGGGTGCTGTGTTTCCTCTGGACAGCGCCGTTCCTAGGCCTCGCCGGGGCGGTCATCACCCTGCAGAAGCTCAGGGTTTCGCCGCCGGCCTCGTTCTCCATCGTCGACTGGACGGTCTATGTGATCTTCATCGTGGTGATCGGCGGCATCGGCAGTTTCGAGGGGCCGATCATCGGCACCGTCGTCTTCTTCCTGATCCGTGAATACCTGTCCGAGATCGGCGTCTGGCATTTCATCATCCTCGGCGCCCTCTCGATCGCCGTCGTGCTGGTGGAGCCGCGCGGCCTCTGGGGCCTGGTTCGCCGCTGGCTCCCTGCCGACGTGATTCCGAACTCCCGCAGCCGGAGGGCCAGAGAATGAGCCAGACCGTCACCGCCGGCGGCGCGATCTTCCCCCGCCTGAGGGCGCTCGGCATCGATTACGTCTTCGCCAATTCCGGCACCGATTTCCCGCCGATCATCGAGGGGCTGGCCGAGGCCGCCGCCCAAGGGATCGAGCTGCCGAAGGCGCTGGTGATCCCGCACGAACATGCCGCGATGGGCATGGCGCATGGCTACTACCTGATGACCGGCCGGCCCCAGGCGGTGATGCTGCACACCAACGTCGGACTGGCCAACGGTGCCATCGGCGCGATCAACGCGGCCTGCGAGCATATCCCGATGCTGCTGATGTCCGGCCGGACGCCGGTGACGGAGGCGAGCCGCTTCGGCGCCCGCACCGTGCCGATCGGCTGGGGCCAGGAGATGCGCGACCAGAC
>JAKAJW010000262.1 GCA_021813645.1 Pseudomonadota bacterium
ATGGCGCCAACCGGCTCGGCTCCAACTCGCTGATCGACCTGGTGGTGTTCGGCCGGGCCGCGGCGATCCGCGCCGGCCAGGTGATCGACCGCGAGGCCGCCACCCCGGCGACCAACAAGGCAGCTGTGGACAAGGTGCTCGACCGGTTCGACGGTCTGCGCCACGCCAAGGGCCAGGTCGCCACCGCGGAACTGAGGCTGGAGATGCAGAAGACGATGCAGGCCGACGCCGCGGTGTTCCGCACCGACAAGTCGCTGGCCGAGGGCGTGCAGAAGATGGAGGCGGTGGCCGCCAAGCTTGGCGACCTCAAGGTCACCGACCGGTCGATGGTCTGGAACTCGGACCTGATGGAGACGCTGGAGCTGACCAACCTGATGCCGAACGCGCTGGCGACCATCACCGGCGCCGAGGCGCGCAAGGAGAGCCGCGGCGCCCATGCGCATGAGGACTATCCCGAGCGCGACGACAAGAACTGGCGCAAGCACACCCTGGCCTGGGTCGAGGGCGCGAAGGCGCGGCTCGACTACCGGCCGGTGCATACCGATCCGCTGACCGCAGAGCAGGATGGCGGGATCGAGCTGAAGAAGATCGCGCCGAAGGCGCGGGTCTACTGAGGATGCGCCCGGTGCTTCGCCCTGCGCCCGCCTGCACCTTGGCCCTGACGGTGCTTGCCGCCGCTTGCGGCCCGGTGCCGGTGGAGCAGGCCGAGGCCAATTGCCTGCAGCGCGCCGAGTTGGCCCGGCGTCCGCAGGGCACGCTGGGGTTCGGCATCGGTTCCGGCGGGGCGCGCTTCGCCGGCGTCGGCATCGATATCAGCTCCGACTATCTGATGGGACGCGATCCGGCGCAGGTCTATGCCGCCTGCGTGCAGGCGCAATCCGGCCAGCCGCCGCGCGTTCCCCTCTACGACCGACCCGATTGGAAGGGATGAGACATGGTCCAGTTCACGCTGCCCAAGAACTCCAAGATCCGCACCGGCAAGACCTGGCCCAAGCCCGAGGGCGCCAAGAACGTGCGCAAGTTCCTGATCTACCGCTGGACGCCGGATGACGGCGAGAACCCGCGGGTGGATACCTATTTCCTCGACATGGACAAGTGCGGTCCGATGGTTCTGGACGCGCTGATCAAGATCAAGACCGAGATCGACCCGACTCTGACCTTCCGCCGCTCCTGCCGCGAGGGGATCTGCGGCTCCTGCGCCATGAACATCGACGGCGCGAACCATCTCGCCTGCATCTTCGGGTTGGACGAGATCAAGGGCGATGTGAAGATCTACCCGCTGCCGCATATGCCGGTGGTGAAGGATCTGGTGCCGGACCTGACCCATTTCTATGCCCAGCATGCCTCGATCATGCCTTGGCTCGAGACCCGCTCGAACACGCCGCAGAAGGAGTGGCGGCAGTCGATCGAGGATCGCAAGAAGCTCGACGGGCTCTATGAATGCGTGATGTGCGCCTCCTGCTCGACCTCCTGCCCGAGCTACTGGTGGAACTCGGACCGCTATCTGGGCCCGGCGGCGCTGCTGCATGCCTACCGCTGGCTGATCGACAGCCGCGACGAGGCGACCGGGGAGCGGCTGGACGATCTGGAAGACCCGTTCAAGCTCTACCGCTGCCACACGATCATGAACTGCGCGAAGACCTGCCCGAAGGGGCTGAACCCGTCGAAGGCGATCGCCGAGATCAAGAAGATGATGGTCGAGCGGGTGGTCTGAGCGCCACCGCCGGCCTATGTCCCGCAAGGCCCCGCCCGTCGCGGGGCCTTTCGTTTCGCGGGGCCTTGGATTTCGGGGCGGCGTTCGTGCGCTGCGCAGGCCGGTCGCCCGCGCCGCCTTCGCGGCGCCGACAATGGCCCCGCCCGGGGCCGACGACCAAGTTGAAGGCCGGATCGCCGATCCCGCCGCCGTATCGGAGCTCTGATGGCCCTCTTCCCCATCGTCATCATCGCGATCCTCTTGGGCATGTGGTGGATGCGGCGCGGCTCGACGCTGACCCGCGAGTGTCGCTGGCGCGAGGAGCGCGGCGCGGGTCCGGGCCATTTCCGTTGCGCGGCCTGCGGGGCGGAGGCGGCGTTGGCGCCGGGTCAGCGGCCGCGCGACTGCCTGCGGCCGAAGGCGTAACGGCCGCGCTCGACATGGCTGCGCTTGACGGCGGGGGCGCCGCGCGCCAGCGTGACGGCGAACCGTCAGGAGCCGCGATGAAGCCCGACCGCCCCGAGACCGCCGCGCCGCAGGACGCCGCCGCCCGCCGGGCCGTGGCGCCTGTGGTCTGCTATCCGCCGGAGACGCTTCCGCAGCCCGATCTGGCCCGCTACCGTCGGGCCCGGGATGGCGCGGCGAAGGTGAGCGAAACCCTGGTGCCCCCGCGCGAGGCGCGCTGCTTCGAAGTGCCGGCGGGGCATTTCTTCCGCATCGTTTGCGTCGAGGGGCCGCAGGTCGGCGATCTGAACCTCTGGAACGCGGCCAACCTCGCCGAGCGGTTCTATTCCGGCAAGACCCGGGCGCTGCATGGCACCCATCTGTCGACCGGCGACCGGATGTGGTCCGCCTTTCCCTATCTGCGGCCGATGGCGACGATCGTGGTCGATACGCTCGACTGGTATGGCTTCGATGCCTTCGGCGGCGCCGTGCATGACGTGATCGGCACCCGCTGCGACCCCTACACGCATCGGCTGCTGTCCGGCGGCACCTACCACCATTGCTGCCATTCGAACCTGACCCGGGCGCTGGCCGCGGCGCGGTCCCTCGCCCTGCCGGAAGCGGAGGCACTGGTGCATGACGTGCTCAACGTCTTCATGTGCACCGGCTTCAGCCGCGACACCGGCCAGTATTTCATGAAGGCGAGCCCGGTGCGCCCCGGCGACCATCTGGACTTCTTCGCCGAGATCGACCTTCTGGGTGGGCTTTCTGCCTGTCCGGGCGGCGATTGCTCGGCCGAGCATTCCTCGGACGCCGCCGCCTGCCACCCGTTGCTGGTCGAGGTCTATCGCCCGGCGGCGGGCGCGCTCGACGGCTGGCGCAGCCCGGAGCCGAGCGGCTACGACCGCAGCCACGGGCTGTGAGACCGCCGCCGCCCGGGGGCGCCGCCTAGCAGTAGCGTTCCACCCCGATGATCTGGGCGTCGGAATAGCGGTCGCCCTCGGCGAAGCCGGGCGGCAGCAGGCGGGCGATTTCGGCGCGGTCGGCATCGGTGAAGGCAATGCGGTCGGCGTCGGCCCAATCGGTGAGATGGGCGGCGGTGCGGGTGCCGGGGATCGGGACCAGATGCGGGGCGCGGTCGAGGATCCAGGCCAGAGCGGTGGCCGAGACGGTCCAGCCGCGGGAATGGCAGAAGCTCTTGAACGGGTCGATCGCCGCGCGGTTGTGGCCGTAGGCGGGCTCTAGAAACCGCGGGCCGGTGCGGCGGATGTCGAGCTCGCCGAAGCTCGCCGCGTCCGGGAAGGTTTCGGTGAAGACGCCACGGCCGAGCGGCGAGAAGGGCACGAAGGCCACGCCCAGTTCGGCGCAGGTGTCGATCAGCCCCAGTTCCGGCTGGCGGGTCCAGAGCGAGTATTCGCTCTGCACCGCCCGGCAGGGGTGGGCGGCATGGGCTCGGCGCAGGGTGGCCGGCGAAACCTCGGACAGGCCGTAGCCGCCGATCTTGCCTTCTTCGATCAGCTTCACCAGGGTTTCGACCACCGCCTCGATCGGCAGGGACTGGTCGCGGCGATGGATGTAGAAGAGGTCGACATGGTCGACCCCGAGCCGCTTCAGCGAGCCTTCCAGTTCGGCGCGCAGATAGGCCTCGGAATTGTCGAAGCGGCGATCCGGTCCGCGGACGATGCCGGCCTTGGTGGCGAGCGTCACCTGGGGCTTGCGGCGGGCCAGCCAGGCGCCGACGACGCGTTCCGACCGGCCCATGCCGTAAATATTGGCTGTGTCGAGGAAATCGATGCCGGCGTCATAGGCGGTGTCGAGGCAGGCGAGCCCCTCGGCCTCGTCGGTCTCGCCGTAGAAGCCAGCGAAGCTCATGCAGCCGAGTCCGATCGCCGAGACCGTCGGGCCGCCGTTTCCAAGTTGCCGTTTCTGCATCGCCCACTCCTTTGTTCGCGGGCGCAGCGAAACCGCTGGGGCGGGGAAGGTCAAGGGCTTCGGGGGGCGCCCGGCGCGCTTTCCCGCCGCGCCGCGCGGCCGCGGGGTCAGGCGAAGGCGGCGGTCAGCGCGATCTCCACCATATCGGCGAAACTGCGTTCGCGGTCGGCGGCCGGCAGCGCTTCGTGGGTCAGCAGATGGTCTGAGATGGTCAACACCGACAGGGCCCGGGCACCGTGACGGGCGGCCAGGGTGTAGAGTTCGGCGGTTTCCATTTCGACGCAGAGCACGCCGTGGCGGGTCATCTGCTCGGTGAGGTCGGGCCGCTCATCGTAGAAGACGTCGGAGGAATAGATGCCGCCGACATGGATCGGCACCGCCTTCGCCTGCGCAGCGGCATGCGCGGCCGAGAGCAGGCCGAAATCGGCCGCCGGCGCGTAGGCGAGTTCGCGGAAATGGCCGCGCGAGGGGGTGGAGAGCGTCGAGGCGGTCATCGCCAGCACCACGTCGCGGATCTTCACCTGCGGCTGCATCGCGCCGGCCGAGCCGATGCGGATCAGCGTCTTGGCGTCGAAGTCGCGGATCAACTCGTTCACGTAGATCGAGAGCGAGGGCATCCCCATGCCGGTGCCGTGGATGGTGACGTCATGCCCGCGCCAGCGGCCGGTGAAGCCCAGCATGCCGCGCACCTCGTTCACCAGGCGGGGCGCTTCCAGAAACCGCTCGGCCGCCCAGCGGGCACGATAGGGGTCGCCGGGCAGAAGCACGGTTTCGGCGATCTCGCCAGGCTTGGCGCCGATATGGGTGGACATGGGGCCTCCGAACTGAACCGCGCCCAACCTAGCCGGGCGCGGCAGTCGGAGGCAATCGGCTCAGGCTCCGGAATTTTCCTGTAGCGCCAGATAGTCGGCGTGGTTCGGACAGAAGCCGGCGGCCGCGGTGCCCCGGGTTTGGTCGGCCAGATAGGCCGCGCATTGGCCGGTGGCATGGCAGTGCGCGCAGGTGTCGAGCAGATGGGCGTAGTCCTGCCGGTTCTGCTCGATCGCCTCGGGGTCCAGGCCGTGGCGTCGGGCCATCGCCGTCATCCGCGCGGCAACGGCATCGGGCGTTTCGACGATCTCGCGCAACTGGCTGCGGCTCAGGCCGATCTCGTCCAGGGCGCGGTCGCCGAGCGCGTCGATTTCCTTCAATTCGCGCCGGTGCTCGTGGGCTTCGTGCAGGTGCTCGCGGAAATCCTTGAAGGCTCTCAGCATGGCTCTCTCCCTTCCAGGCGGGTGAGCGCGAGTGTAGCCGAACCGGGCGCTCTGCCCTTGATCTGGCGCAAGCCGGGGCGGCGATCGGCGAAAATCGTCAGGCGGCCAGGGGGCGGGCCCCGACCAGGGCGACGATGTCGAGCATGATCCGATTCAGCTCGAAGTCCTTCGGCGTATAGACGGCGGCGACGCCGAGACCGCGGAGCCGTTCGGCGTCCTCCTCGGGGATGATGCCGCCGACGACGACCGGGACATGGCCGAGTCCGGCCGCGGCCAGACGCTCCATCACCTCGGCGATCAGCGGCAGATGCGAGCCGGACAGGATCGACAGGCCGATGACATGGGCGGCCTGGTCCGCAGCGGCGGCGACGATCTCGGCCGGGGTGAGGCGGATGCCGTCGTAATGGATCTGCATGCCGCAATCGCGGGCGCGGGCGGCGATCTGCTCGGCGCCGTTGGAATGGCCGTCGAGGCCGGGCTTGCCGATCAGGAAGGTCAGCCGGCGGCCGAGCTTGGCCGAGACCGCATCGACGGCTTCGCGGATTGGCTCCAACCCCTCGGTGCGGTTGGAGGGCGCGCGCGAGACACCGGTGGGGGCGCGGTATTCGCCGAAGGCGCGGCGCATCACCTCGGCCCATTCGCCGGTGGTTACGCCCGCCTTGGCGGCGGCGATCGAGGCGGGCATGACGTTCTCGCCGCTGCGTGCCGCCGCGCCGAGCGCGGCCAGCGCCTGAGCCACCGCTGCCGCATCGCGCGCCGCGCGCCAGGCCTGGAGGCGGGCGATCTGGTCGGCCTCGGCGGCCGCGTCCACCACCATGATCGCGCCGTCGCCGGCGGTCAGCGGGCTTTCGGCGCCCTCGGTCCAGCGGTTCACGCCGACCACCACCGTCTCGCCGGCCTCGATCCGGGCGATGCGCTCGGCATTGGCCTCGACCAGGCGGCCCTTCATGTAGTCGATCGCCGCCACCGCACCGCCCATCGCGTCGATCTGGGCAAGCTCGCTGCGGGCGCCGGCCTTCAGGCTGGCGACCTTCCGCTCGACCGCGGGATTGCCGTCGAACAGATCTTCGTATTCCAAGAGATCCGTCTCATAGGCGAGGATCTGCTGCATGCGCAGCGACCATTGCTGGTCCCAGGGCCGGGGCAGACCCAGCGCCTCGTTCCAGGCCGGCAGCTGCACGGCGCGGGCGCGGGCGTTCTTCGACAGCGTCACCGCCAGCATCTCGATCAGGATGCGGTAGACGTTGTTCTCCGGCTGCTGCTCGGTCAGGCCGAGGCTGTTGACCTGCACCCCATAGCGGAAGCGGCGGAATTTCTCCTCGCCGATGCCGTAGCGGTCACGGCAGAGCTCGTCCCAGAGCTCGGTGAAGGCGCGCATCTTGCAGAGTTCGGTGACAAAGCGGATGCCGGCGTTCACGAAGAAGCTGATGCGGCCGACCATCGCCGGGAAGGCCGCGGGATCGACCTTCGCCTTCAGGTCGTCGAGCACGGCGCAGGCGGTGGCGAGGGCGAAGGCAAGTTCCTGTTCGGGCGTCGCGCCTGCCTCCTGCAGGTGGTAGCTGCAGACGTTCATCGGGTTCCATTTCGGCAGATGTTCCGCCGTATAGGCCGCGACGTCGGTGATCAGCCGCAGCGAGGGTTTCGGCGGGCAGATATAGGTGCCGCGGCTGAGGTATTCCTTGATGATGTCGTTCTGCACGGTGCCCTGCAGCTCGGCCACGTCGGCGCCCTGTTCCTCGGCCGTGGCGACATAGAGCGCGAGCAGCCAGGGCGCGGTGGCGTTGATCGTCATCGAGGTGTTCATCTGCTCGAGCGGGATGCCGGCAAACAGCGCGCGCATGTCGCCCAGATGCGCCACCGGCACGCCGACCTTGCCGACCTCGCCGCGGGCGCGCGGGTCGTCGCTGTCGTAGCCGGTCTGGGTCGGCAGGTCGAAGGCGACGGAGAGACCGGTCTGACCCTTGGCCAGATTGCCGCGGTAGAGCGCATTGGAGGCCGCGGCGGTCGAATGGCCGGCATAGGTGCGAAACAGCCAGGGCTTGTCTTTGGCGGGCATGGGCGACCTCGTGGCGGTAACATTATTGCCGTGGTGGCTTCATACGGAAAAGATTGTGTCCCTGTCAATTCGCCGCAATGCGGCGCAAGCCCGCAGGCCGAGATCCCTGGAAAATTGGAGGTTTTCAGCGCCAGGAGCCGGCGGGCGAGACATAAAATTACAATACGCGCCGCGCATCAGTTGAAAAGTTACCTTTGCGGGGCTATCCATTCTCGAGCAGCCGCGCCGATTCTGCGTTGCGGCACGACCATGGAGACAAAGATGGCCCTCGACACCGCCCCTGGCATCACGCCCTACGAGGCCCCGGTGAAGGACCTCTACGAGATCGGAGAGATGCCGCCGCTCGGCCATGTGCCGAAGCAGATGTATGCCTGGGCGATCCGCAAGGAGCGCCATGGCGAGCCCGACACCGCGATGCAGGTCGAGGTGGTCGACACCTGGACGATCGACAGCCACGATGTGCTGGTCTTGGTGATGGCCGCGGGGGTGAACTACAACGGCGTCTGGGCCGCGCTCGGCCAGCCGATCAGCCCGTTCGACGGCCACGGCGCGCC
>JAKAJW010000436.1 GCA_021813645.1 Pseudomonadota bacterium
GATCCCGAGGCGCTGATCCTGATCGCGCCCTCCGACCACGTGATCCCCGACGCCGCCGCCTTCCGGGCGGCGGTGGAAGCCGCCGTGCCGGCGGCCGAGGCCGGGCGCATCGTCACCTTCGGCATCCGCCCCGACCGGCCAGAGACCGGCTACGGCTATCTCGAGCTTGCCGCCGAGCCGCAGGACGGCACCCCGGTGCCGCTGCGCCGCTTCGTCGAAAAGCCCGACGCCGCCCGCGCCGAGGCGATGCTGGCCGAAGGCCGCTACCTCTGGAACGCCGGCATCTTCCTGTTCGCCGCCAAGACCATGCGGGGTGCTTTCGCGACCCATGCGGCGGATTTCCTTGCCCCGGTCGAGGCCGCGCTGGCCGAAGCCAAGCCCGACCTCGGCTTCCTGCGGCTGGCCGCCGGGCCCTGGGACGGGCTGCCCGACCTGTCGATCGATTATGCGGTGATGGAGCGGGCCGACAATCTCTCGGTCGTGCCCTATTCCGGCGCCTGGTCCGACCTGGGCGGTTGGGATGCGGTCTGGCGCGAGGCCGGGCCGGATGCGGCCGGGGTGGTCACCACCGGGGCGGCCACCGCGATCGGCTGCCACGACACGCTATTGCGCTCCGAGGCAGGCAGCCAGGAACTGGTCGGCATCGGTCTCGACAACATCATTGCCGTGGCGATGCCCGATGCGGTGCTGGTTGCCGACAAGTCGCGCGCGCAAGAGGTGAAGCAGGCGGTCGCCGCGCTGAAGAAGAAGGGTGCCAAGCAGGCCGATACCTTCCCGCGCGACTATCGCCCCTGGGGCTGGTTCGACAGCCTCATCATCGGCCCGCGCTTCCAGGTGAAGCGGATCGTGGTGAAGCCGGGCGCCGCGCTCTCGCTTCAGAGCCATGTCCACCGCTCGGAACACTGGATCGTGGTCGAGGGCACCGCCCGGGTCACCGTCGACGATACCGTGCGGCTCGTCACCGAAAACCAGTCGGTCTATATCCCGCTGGGCGCCGTCCATCGGATGGAAAACCCCGGCAAGGTGCCGATGGTGCTGATCGAGGTGCAGACCGGCGCCTATGTCGGCGAGGACGACATCATCCGCTACGAGGACGCCTACAAGCGCGCGTGACATGGAGCCGCTGATCGCCGCCATACGGCCCGCCGAGGGCGCCGATGCCGATACCGCACTGGCTGCGGTGGCGCAGGCACTGCGCGCCGAAGGATTCCGCCCGGTCGGCCATGTCCAGCGGGTGGTCGCCGGCGCCGCGCGCGCGGTGACGCTGGTCGAGGACGTGGCGAGTGGCGCGCGGATAGCGATCACCCAGGATCTCGGGGCCTGCGCCTCGGGCTGCGCGCTCGACCCGGCGGCGCTGGCCGATGTGGCCGGCGGCCTGCTCGCCGCGCTCGACGGGCCGGCGGATCTGCTGATCCTGAACCGCTTCGGGCGCGGCGAGGCCGAGGGCGGCGGCCTGCGCGCGGCGGTGGAAAAGGCTGTGCTGGCGGGTATTCCCGTGCTCGCCGTGCTGCGGCCGGACTATGCCGAGGCCTGGCAGGAATTCACCGGCGGCAGCGCCAGCCTGGCGGCCGAGCCCGAGGCGATCCTGACCTGGGCGCGCGCCGCGATCGCCCAGGCCCGTGCGGCGGCCTAGCGCGCCGCCCAGACTTCGGCCTGCGCCAGGTCCTCGGGGGTGTTGACGTTGAAGAAGGGCGGCGGCCCAGCCTCCGGCGGTTCGAACCGGCAAAGCCGCGCCCCCTGCGCCTCGGCCCAGGTCATCACCTTCCGCGGCCGGCCCGCGGTCAGCCAGTCGGCCAGCGCCGGCGCCAGCGTCACCGGCCAGAGCCCGACCACCGGCTGCACCCCGCTCGCGTCGCAGGCGAGGACCGGCCGGCCCGGCGCGGCCGCCTCGGCCAACCTGTCGGCCAGGTCGGCGGGCAGGAACGGCGCATCGGAGGGCACCGTGAGCAGATGCGCGACGCCGGGCAGTTCGGCAGCCCAGATGAGCCCCGCCAGAAGCCCGGCGAGCGGGCCAGGAAAGTCCGGCACCGGATCGGCCAGCACCGGCAGGCCCAGACCCTCGCAGCCCGGACCATTCGCGTTGACCGCAAGCGGCCCGAGTTGCGGCGCGATCCGGTCAATCACATGAGCGATCATCGGCCGGCCGGCGAGCGGCCGCAGCCCCTTGATGCCGCCGCCCATCCGGCTCGACAGCCCGCCGGCCAGGATCAGGCCGGCGATGGACGGGTTCGGGGCAGGGGGCATCGGCGGGCTCCGGCAACAGGCTCACCCCTCCTAGCATCGGCGGGGCTCGCCTTCAAACCGCCGCCGGCGCGTGCCTCAGCGTTTCATCGGGCAGGTCGACAGGCCCAGGATGGAATAGAGCGGGCAGGTTCCGAGCAGCCCGGTGGCAAGCGGGATCACCCCGATCCACAGCACCCAGTGATAGGCGCCGCCCACGCTGGTGAACAGCGCGGCCAGCACCAGAACCAGCCCCACCACGATGCGGGCCACCCGGTCCGACCCGCCGACATTGGTCTTGAACATCTCGCGTTCCTCCTGACGGCCGGTTTCTCCGGCCGGATGCCAGGAAGCTAGCGCCGGGCGCGCCTCGTGTCTGTGACCGCGGTCACAGGAGCGTCTCGGACGCCAGGTCGCGCAAAGCGGCGGCGTCGCGGAGCCGGACCGAGCCGCGCCCGGTCTCGATCCAGCCGGCGCGGGCGAAACCGTCGAGCCGGCGCGACACCACCTCGCGCGCGGTGCCGAGCGCCTGGGCCAGCTCCTGATGGGTGGCGGCGACCCTTTCGCCCTCTGCCCGGGCCAGCAGCAGCGCCGCCAAGCGGCTTTCCAGCCGCCGGAAGGCGAGGGTTGACAGCAGCTGCATCATCTCCCGCATCCGCAGTCCGAAGGCGGCGAAGACGAAGGCGCGAAACCCCGGCGCCTCGTCCATCAGCGCCAGGAACAGCGCCCGCGGCAGCAGCACGAGCTCGGTCTCGCCGGCGGTCACCGCCTCGCCGGTATAGACCTCGCCGCCGAGGAGCGAGAGCGTCGTCTGCATGCAGCTCTGGCCCGGCTCGACCGCGTAGAGCAGCAATCCGCGCCCCTCGGGACCCGGCAGGAAGACCTCGATCCGGCCGGACAGCACCAAGGTGAAGCCGGCGGCGCTGTCGCCGGCGCGAAACAGCGTCGCGCCCTTCGGCAGCCGTTGCGGCGGCAGCGCGTCGAGCCGCGCCCGGGCGCGGGCGTCGAGCGCGGCAAGCGCCGGGGCGCGATGCGTCCAGCCCTGGCTCACGAGCGGTGGCGCGCCTCGAAGCGGGGCAGCATGGCGGAGAAGTCGCGGCCGCGGCCGTCCTCCTCCTCGACGAAGCGGGCATAGAGCGCCGCCGCCACCGCGCCCATCGGCGTATCGGCGTCCACCGCCTCGGCCGCCTGCTGCGACAGCCGCAGGTCCTTCAGCATTAGCTCGGCGGCGAAGCCCGGCCTGTAGCCGTTGTCGGCCGGTGACTTCGGGCCGACGCCGGGCGCCGGGCAATAGGCGTTCATCGACCAGGAGGAGCCCGAGGAGGTCGAGACCACGTCGAACATCTTCTGCCGGTCGAGGCCGAGCTTGTCGGCCAGCGCGAAGGCCTCGCAGGTGGCGATCATCGTCACCCCGAGGATCATGTTGTTGCAGATCTTGGCCGACTGCCCGGCGCCGGATGGTCCGCAATGCACCGCCTTCTGACCCATCACGGCAAAGAGCGGCTGCACCTTGGCAAAGGCATCCTCCGCGCCGCCGACCATGAAGGTCAGCGTGCCGGCCGTGGCGCCGCCGACCCCGCCGGAAACCGGCGCGTCGAGCGCGCCGAGCCCGGCCGCCGCCGCCTCCGCCGCCACCGCACGTGCGCTCTCCACATCGACCGTGGAGCAGTCGCAGAGCACCGCGCCCTTCGCCATCGCCGGGATCAGCTCTTCCGCCACCGCGCGCAGGATGGTGCCGTTCGGCAGCATGGTGATGACCACCTCGGCCTCCGCCGCCGCTGCCGCGGCCGAGACCGCCGGCGTCACCCCGGTCGGCATCGTCGCCACCGTATCGTAGCCCATCACCCGATGCCCGGCCTTGGCCAGATTGGCGGCCATCGGCCCGCCCATGTTGCCCAGTCCGACGAATCCGATCCGCATCATTTCTCCTCCCCGAAATGCAGTTCTTCTGGCCCGAGCGGGGCCAGCATCTCCGCCGCCCGCGCCTCGGCCTCGGCGCCGATCAGCCGCCAGTGCGGCTGGCGGTCCTTGTCGATCACCGCCGCGCGGATGCCCTCCAGCAGATCCGAACGCTCGACCGCGCGATGCGAGAAACGGTATTCCGCCTGCAGCGCCGCCCGCAGCGCCGGCGCCGCGCGCTGCGCCCGCACCAACGCCAGGGTGCAGAGCATCGACAGCGGCGAGTTGCGGCCGATCACCTTCAGCGCCGCCGCGGCGAAGGCGCTGCCGGAAGCCTGCAGCCGCGCCACAATCTCGGCCAGCGTCGGCGCCGAGAAGATCGTCTCGATCTCGATCAACTCAGCCTCGAGCTTGCCCAGCGGCGGTACCCGCGCCGCCCGCTTGAGCGCAGCAAGCTCGCCCGTCGCCGCCAGCTCGGCCTTCAGTGCCGGCCATTCCGCCTCGGGCACGAAATAGTCGGCGAAGCCGGCCAGAATGGCATCGGCCGGCCCCATCCGGTGCCCGGTGAGGCCGAGGAAATCGCCCAGATGCCCCGGTGCCCGCGCCAGCAGATAGCTGCCGCCGACATCCGGGATCAGCCCGATGCCGCATTCCGGCATCGCCACCTGGGCGGTCTCGCTCACCACCCGGGGGTGGCCATGACAGCCGACACCCACGCCGCCGCCCATCGTATAGCCCTGCATCAGGCTGACCACCGGCTTGGGGTATTCCGCCAGCCGCGCGTTCATCCGGTATTCTTGCCGCCAGAAGGCCCGCGCCCCGGCCGAGGAACCGGCCCGCCCCTCGGCATAGACCTGGGCGATGTCGCCGCCCGCGCAGAAGGCGCGGTCGCCCGCCGCGTCGATCAGCACGAGCGCCACCGCCGGATCGGCCGCCCAGCCGATCAGCGCCTCTTCCAGCGCCACCGACATCTCGGGCGACAGCGCGTTCAGCGCCTGCGGCCGGTTCAAGGTGATGCGCCCGGCGCGGCCGTCGATCCGGGTCAGGATATCGGCCATCAGGCGGCTCCCAGCAGGCTGCGCGCGATGATCACCCGCATGATCTCATTGGTGCCTTCGAGGATCTGATGCACCCGCAGGTCGCGCACGATCTTCTCGATCCCGTAATCCGCCAGATAACCGTAGCCGCCATGCAGTTGCAGGCACTGGTTGGCCACGTCGAAGGCGGCGTCGGTCACCATCAGCTTGGCCATGGCGCAATGCTTGGTGGCTTCAGGCAGTCCGCGGTCCAGGGTCCAGGCCGCCTGGCGCAGGAAGACGCGGGCCGATTGCAGCTTCACCTCCAACTCGGCCAGCCGGAACTGCAGCGCCTGAAACGCGTTCAACGATTTGCCGAAGGCCTTGCGCTCGCCCATATAGGCCAGCGTCGCGTCGAAGGCTGCCTGGGCGCCACCCAGGGCCGCGGCAGCGATGTTCAGCCGGCCACCGTCCAGCCCCGCCATGGCATAGGCGAAGCCGCGCCCCTCCTCGCCGAGCAGCGCCTCGGCGGCAACATCGCAATCGTCGAGCTGGACCTGCCGCGTCGGCTGCGCCCGCCAGCCCATCTTGTCCTCCAGCCCGCCGAAGGACAGCCCCGGCGCGCCGGCCTCGACCACGAAGGCCGAGATGCCCTTCGGCCCCTCCGCGCCGGAGCGCGCCATGACGATATAGGCGTCCGAATAGCCGCCGCCGGAGATGAAGGCCTTGGTGCCGTTCAGCCGCCAGCCGGCGTTGGTGCGCTCTGCCCGGCTGCGCAGCGCCGCCGCGTCGGAACCCGATCCCGGCTCGGTCAGGCAGTAGGAAAACACCCGCTCCATCGTGCAGGCGGGGCCGAGGTGGCGCGCCTTCAGCTCGGCCGAACCGAAGCGCTCGATCATCGCGGCGCACATGTTGTGGATCGACAGGAAGGCCGAAACCGCGGGGCAGGCCATCGCCAGCGCCTCGAACACCAGCGTCGCGTCGAGCCGGGACAGGCCGCTGCCGCCATGCTCTTCCGCAACATAGAGACCGCCAAGCCCGAGCGCGGCCAGCTTCGGCCAAAGCGTCTTCGGTATTTCGCCCGCCGCCTCCCAGGCGCGGGCCCGCGGCGCGATCTCGGCCCGGCCGACCTCCTGCGCCATCTCGAAAATCGCCTGGCTCTCTGGACTGAGACTGAAATCCATCGGCTGCTTCCCCCCTGCCGTCCCGGCTAGATGGCAGGCTTTCCCACCCGAATGCAAGCCGCCGGCCCGAGCCCCGGGCGGCGCCCTGTGGCCGCGGCGCCGGCCGTTCACTCGGTCTCTTCGAGAATTTCCCAGAGCGGCCGCGCGCCGAGGCCGAGGAATTCGAGCGCGGCAAGCTCGGTGTCGCAGGTGCGCGTCACCACCGGATCGACGCCGCGCCAGGGGCGTTGCGCCAGGGCGGCGAGGAACTGCGACAGTCTGGTCGGGGCATAGAAGGCGATCAGCGTCTGCGGCAGCGGTGCTGCCAGCAGAAAGCCGACCATATCGGCCTGCATCGCCATCAGCGCCGCGTAATCCGGTTCGAATTCGGTGACCGCCGACAGGTCGACGAACTGTTTCTGGCCCGGACGGCTGTCGGGGTCCCGGATATAGGCGCGGAATGCCGCATGGCTTTCCGCAGGTCGCAGGCAGCCCTCAAAGCGGACGTAGCAAAGTCCGATGTCGGGCAGGATACGCAGTTTTGTCGGCACCTTTCCCTCCGTGCGCGGGAGCGAGCCCGCGCAACATGACTTTTAAGAAAACATGACAGCAGGACCGATGCAATGCGCGCGAAAAAGGCCCCGCCCGAGAGGCGGGGCCGCGTGCCGGCCGGCGGTCCGAAATCGGTGCCAAATCGGTGCCAAATCGGTGCTTTGTCGGTATTCGGTTTTCCTTGTCCGTTCAGAGCCTTCTGGCGGGATCCTCACATCCGCTGCCAAGTCACTCCATGGCCCGGAAATTGAACGCCGCGCCTTCCTTGATGCCGCTCGGCCACCGCGAAGTGATCGTCTTGGTGCGGGTGTAGAAGCGGAAGGCGTCCGGCCCGTGCTGGTTCAGGTCGCCGAAGCCCGACTTCTTCCAGCCGCCGAAGGTGTGATAGGCCAGCGGCACCGGAATCGGCACGTTGATGCCCACCATGCCGATGTTGATCCGGCTGGCGAAATCGCGCGCGGTGTCGCCATCGCGGGTGAAGATCGCCGTGCCGTTGCCATATTCATGGTCCATGGCGTAGCTCAGAGCTTCTTCGTAAGTCTTTGCCCGCACGGTGGAAAGCACCGGCCCGAAGATCTCCTGCTTGTAGATGTCCATGTCGCGGGTGACGTTGTCGAACAGCGTCGGGCCGACGAAGAAGCCGTTCTCGTAACCCTGCAGCTTGAAGTTCCGGCCGTCGGCGACCAGCGTGGCGCCTTGCTCCACGCCCGAGGCGATCAGCCCCTTGACGCGCTCCATCGCCGCCTTGGTGACGAGCGGGCCGTAGTCGACGTCATTGCCCGCCGTATAGGGCCCGACCTTCAGCTTTTCGATCCGCGGGATCAGCCGCTCGATCAGCGCATCAGCGGTCTTGTCGCCCACCGGGACGGCGACCGAGATCGCCATGCAGCGCTCGCCCGCCGCGCCATAACCGGCGCCCACCAGCGCATCCGCCGCCTGGTCCATATCGGCGTCCGGCATGATGATCATGTGGTTCTTGGCGCCGCCAAAGCATTGAACGCGGTTGCCGTTCGAGCAGCCGCGGCCATAG
>JAKAJW010000174.1 GCA_021813645.1 Pseudomonadota bacterium
CGGTGGCGAAATCCGAGGCCAGCGCGCCGGCGAAGAAGGTGCCCCAGTTCGGAGGCACGGCGCGCTTGGAGATCTCCATATAGATCGACTGCAGATAGGAGAGTTGGTCGCGCAGGGTGCAGACCACCTGAATCTCGGCATAGGGGGCGAGGTAGCGGCGCAACTCGGCCAGATCGAGCCGTGGCAGCGGCATCCCGCGGGAAAACTCCTCGGAGCTGAGGAAGACCGTGCGCCCCTCGCGCGCCAGGCCTCCGATCCGGGCCCAGGCGGCCTCCGGCCCGCCGGCCAGGGCATAGACCTGCGGCAGCGACAGCCATTTCATCGCCAGCCCGTGATGGCCGGCGTTCGGCCCGAGGTCGGGATAGTCGAGCCCATGCCGGGCGAGCAGGGCGCGGTTGCCGGCGAACGTGTTCTGGATCGTCGTCGTGGCTGTCTTGTGGGTGCCGATATGCAGGATGATCTTCGACATCTCATTCCCCCTGCCGCCAGGCGGCCAGTTGGTCGAGCCAGGCGCGGCCCCATTTCTGATCGGGTTCCAGCACCGCGCGTTCGGCCCATTCGTTCCAGGCGTTCAGCATGACCTCCTGGCGATAGGCGCCGGGCAGGCGATGCTGCGACAGGCCGCGCAGCCAGCGGGCGAAGCTGCCGGGATGGCCGCCATAGGCGATATGGGCGGCCAGCCCGCGGCGGGCGGTGTTGTCCCAGGACGGCATGACCCCGGCGATGGTGTTCTTCGGCAGGCTAGCGGCATAGGCGGGCGACAGGCTGCGATCCACCACCCGGTCGTAGTCGTAGATCAGGCCCTGGAACCCGGGCACCGGCCCATGCTGGATCTGATTGCCCTGCGGCCCGCCATAGAGAAAGTCGGGCGGCTGGACGAGACCGTGCGGCGGCATCTCGACCCAGAAATCGAACAGATCCTCGGCCACCGGATGCTCGCCCGCGACGTGGAAGCGGACCGCGCCCAGCTCGACCTCGCCGAGGCCGAGGGCGCGCCAGGCCGCGCGCAACCGGGCGAGGTTGCGCGACGGGTCGGGCAGGTCTTCGGGCCGGTAGATGACGAAGCGCGGGCGGCACCCGTCGGGGCGCTGGTAGCGCGGGTCCTGCATATAGGGCAGGGTGGAAACCGCCAGGCCCTCTTCGAAGCCCGCGGCATAGCTTTGGTCGACCAGGACCTCGCCGCTGAGGCCGTCCCAGTTGCGCCGCCAGCTTTCGTTGGCCCAGCAGAGATAGAAGGGAAAGCCGATCTCGGGCCGACGCAGCAGCCGGTCGAGCGGCGTCTCCAGCAGGCGGCGGCCGTCGAACCAGTAGTGATAGACGCAGAAGGCGTCGATGCCGGCCGCCTGGGCCAGCGCCGCCTGTTCGCCCATCACCTCGGTTCGGGTCAGGTCGTAGAAGCCGAGCGCGCCGGGCAGCGCGGGCTGGGCGTGCCCGTCGAACATCGGCCGGGCGCGGGCGGCGGCCTGCCATTCGGTGTAGCCCGCGCCCCACCAGGCGTCATTCTCCGCCACCCGGTGAAACTGCGGCAGGTAGAAGGCCGAGACATAGCCGGGCGCGACCCCCTTGGCGCGGCGCGGCCGCCGGGCGGCGAGCGCGCGGGATTCGCGGATGGCCAGGCCGGAGCCCTGGGCCATGAAGCCCAGCGCCCGCTCGAAGGCATGGGCGAGGGTGCCGTCGACCTGGCCGTATTCGGCTTCGAACAGGCTCTGTTCCAGCTGAAGTCCACGGATCAGCGCGATCATCACCGGCTTCAGCCAATACATCGAGCCGGCCGGAAAGCTGAGCATTTCGGGCGCGGCCCGGATCTCGACCCGGCGCAGCAACCAGGCGGTGATATCGAGATTGCTGCCCCACCAGGACGGGTTGGTGTAGTGCTGACCATCGGCCACCCAGATCCCGGCATCGGCATCGGCGAGAAAGGCGGCGAGCCGCCGGGCGGCGCCGCGGGCCGGCAGGATGCCGTCGATCAGCTGGCGCCGCCAATCGTCGCCGTCGGCGCGGTGCGGCGAGCGCTTGGTGTGGATCTTGGCGACCGCCCGGTAGCCGTCGAGCAGGCCCGAGTTCACCAGATGGACGAAGGGGAAGATGTCGCGGCCGCGGTTGGGCATCGGCACGGCGAGGGCGCCTGGAAACGCGGCGCGGATGGCCTCGGCCAGCGCCGCAGCCTCTTCGGGATCGCCGCGCTCCGCCACGGTCACGTAGAGGTCGAAGGGGAAGTCGAGCGCCTGCAGGCGTTGGGCGATTTCCGGCCAGACGTCCTGATAATAGACATGGACGACGACCGCCTGCGGCGCGCGGGGGCCGGCATCCGCCGGGCGGCGCAGCACCGGGGCGGGCCGGGTGCCGTTGGCCGCGCCCTCCGGCCGTTCGCGGGTCAGCCGACATTCGCGCCGGCCGTAGAGCAGGTAGTGCAGATAGGGCTTGGCCGCCCAGTCCTGCAGATCCGGGTTGTGGCGCAGATAGGCGCGGGGCGAGAAATCCGGGCTGGGCTGCCGGCCCTCCCGCTCGCCGAAGAGCACGTAGTGGCGTTCCGGGAAGGCGCGATGGAGCGGATGCAGCGCCGGGCCGGCGCGCAGGTAATATTCGCGATCGAAGTGTGCCACGCGGCGGATGTTGAACAGATACCAGAGCACCCGCGGATCGGGGTTGAAGAACCTACCGAACCATCCCGCCTGCTGGATCAACCGCGCCGCCATCGCTCGTCCCCCATACCGGCGCCGAGCTTCGCCGGCGCTCTTTCGGCATAGGACTCCGGCGCTGAAAAATGGTTAAGCGGGTCCGGTCCACCCGCCGCCTAATCGTTCAGAATGTCCCGATGCGCGCGCTTCAGCAGCAGCAGGCCGAAGGCCAGCGGGATCAGCGCCACGGCGAAGACATAGGCCGGCGAGACATAGGCGGCCGAATAGCTGGGGTAGAAGCCGCGCCGCATTTCCCCGGTGATGTGGATGAGCGGGTTCCACCACAACAGCCCGCGCGCCGGCAGCGGCAGCGAATCGAGCAGGAAGAACACGCCCGACATGAGGAACAGCGGGCGATTGGCCACCGCCCAGACGGTATCCCAGAACGGCAGCACGGCGCGCAGGTAGCAGGTCAGCGTGCCGATGCCGAGGCCAAGCGCCGCGGCCATCAGCGTGGCCAACAGGATCGCCGGCCAATCGAGCGCGGCGCGCAGGCCGTAGAGTGCATGGATGCCGACGATCACCACGATGCCGACCCCGATCAGCGTCAGCGCGTTCAGCAGGAACCGGGCGAGCAGCGCATCCACGAAGGTGACCGCGGGATAGGCCAGCAGCGGCTTGGAATAGACCAGCGCCTGGGCGGTCTTCTGGCTGAGCTGGGCGTAAAGCGCGAAGGGCAGATAGGCGGTGGCGTAGAACAGCGGGAAATTGCTGCCCAGCGCCGGCCGGTGCAGGAACATCGAGAAGACGAAGGAAAGGATGGCGATGGTGCCGACCGGCTCCACCACCGCCCAGAGATAGCCGCCGGGGGTGCGGCCGTAGGTGGCCGCCATCTCGCGCAGCATGAGCGCGACGACGGTGCGCAGCGTGCGCCCGGCGCCCAGAGCGTCGCCGAAGCCACCGCCCCGGGCGCGCAGCGGGGCCCGCAATGGCACGCGCTGCGGGGTGGGCGGCGGGGCGGACGGCGGGTTCGACAGCATTCGCGGCATCGGCGCCTCCTGGGGTTGGCGGCTTTTTAACCCCAATCCCCTTTCCTGATCGTTGCGCCCCGGCTTGTCCCGGTCGCGCGGAAACAGGAGACGCCGAAATGGCCGAGCCGAAGCCGCAAGCCTCGGGCGCCGCCCGCCCGATCCCGTTCAAGCCGCAACCCGCCAAGCCGCAGCCCTCGCGGCCCGCCGGCCTGACGCCGCCCGGCGCGCGACCCAGGTCCGCGCCGGCATCCTCGCCGGCGGTCATCGCGGTGGCACCGCCGGCCGGCAAGGCCCGGCGGCGGCCGCGGCACCTCGGCCTGCTGGCGAGCTTTCTCGCCCTCGTCGCGCTGC
Source organism: Pseudomonadota bacterium (assembly GCA_021813645.1). Taxonomy (GTDB): domain Bacteria; phylum Pseudomonadota; class Alphaproteobacteria; order Rhodobacterales; family Rhodobacteraceae; genus Solirhodobacter. Next base: position 4,001 of record JAKAJW010000174.1, read on the forward strand.
CGACAGCGCTGTCAGGCGGCTATCTCGGCTTGCGGGCGGTGGACCAATATGCCTCGACCGTCGGCTTCGCGGTGCAGAGCGAGAACAGCTCCACCATGCTCAACATCCTCGGCGGGATCACCCAGCTGGCGGGGGCGAGCGACAGCCAGGCGGCGATGGTCTACGAATATCTGCAAAGCCGCGACCTGGTCGAACGGCTCGACGCCCGGCTGAACCTGCGCCGGATCTTCGCCGCGCCGCATCGGACCGATCCGGTCTTCGCCTTCGACCCGGCCGGCAGCGTCGAGGATCTGGTCGATTACTGGCACCGGATGACCACGGTGACCTATGACCCCGGCACCGGGCTTCTCACGCTGGAGGTGCATGCCTTCAGCGCCGCCCAGGCGCGCGAGATCGCCGCCGCCGCCTTCGACGAGGCGAGCCGGATGATCAACGAACTATCGGATATCGCCCAGGCAGATACGATGCGGTTGGCGCGCGACGAGTTGCAGCGCACCGAGGAGCGGCTGCGCCAGGCGCGCGCGGCGCTGCAGAGCTTCCGCGAACGCAGCCAGATGATCGACCCGGCGGCGGATTTCAGCGGACGGATGGGTGTCATCAACGCGCTGCAAAGCCAGCTCGCCACGGCGCTGGTCACGCTCGGCCTGCTTGAGCAGACCGCAAGGCCCGGCGACCCGCGGCTGACCGAGGCGGAGCGGCTGATCGCCGTCACCCGGGCCCAGATCGCCAGCGAACGGCGCCGCTTCGGCACCGCCGTGGCCGCCGCCGACCCGGCCACCCTGGCCGAGCTGACCGGCCATTACGAACGGCTCAGCGCCGAACTCGACTTCGCCGGGAAAGCCTATGCCGCCGCGCTCACCGCGCTCGACGGCGCGCAGGCGGCGGCGCGCCAGCAGTCGCTCTATCTCGCCGCCTATCAGAAGCCGGCGGCAGCGCAGGCCGCAGAATACCCCCCGGCGGGTCCTGCTCACCGGCCTGGTGGCGCTGTTCGGCCTGCTGATCTGGTCGGTGCTGGCGCTGGTCTATTACAGCCTGCGGGACCGGCGATGATCCGGCTGGAGAACCTGTGCAAGATCCACCGGCTGAACGGGCGCAACAAGATCGTCGCCCGCAACATCCACGCCACCTTCCCGACCGGGGTCTCGGTTGGCCTGCTGGGCCGCAACGGGGCGGGAAAATCGACCCTGTTGCAGATGATTTCCGGAACCCTGGCACCGGATCGCGGCCGGGTCAGCTCGGACGGCACGATCTCCTGGCCGGTGGGCTTCGCGGGCAGCTTCCACGCCGATCTGACCGGGGTGCAGAACTGCCGCTTCATCGCCCGGATCTATGGCGTCGACAGCGACGAGCTCTTGGCCTTCGTGGCGGATTTCGCCGAGCTTGGCGGCCATTTCCACCTGCCGGTGCGCAGCTATTCCGCCGGGATGCGGGCCCGGCTGGCCTTCGCCTGTTCGATGGGCATTCGCTTCGACACCTATCTGGTGGACGAAGTGACCTCGGTCGGCGACGCGCTGTTCCGCGACAAGAGCGAGGCGGTCTTGCTCGACCGGATGCAGAGCTCGGGCGCGGTGGTGGTGTCGCATTCGCTGGGGATGCTGCAGCGGATCTGCCAGGCCGGCGCGGTGCTGGAGGACGGGCGGCTGACCTATTTCCCGAAGATCGCCACCGCCATCGCCCATTACACAGCGATGCTGGGCCGGAGCCAGCACTCCGAAAAAGGCTCTGTTCCAGCCTAAATCAACAGATCGTGCAGCACGCTACTGCCCGCGATCTGCAGCTCGATATGCGGCTGGTCGGCGCCGTCGACCAGGGCCCAGAGGATCTGGCCGGTCGGCTTGTAGATCACGAAGGCCTCGGCGACGCCGGCCTGGCCGGCACCGGAGGTTTCGGCGAAATTGACCTGGAACTGGTCGGCGCTGGCATGGGAATCGCCGAAGACCAGAACGTCGCCTTCGCCGGCATTGTAGTCCTGCACCCAATCGGTGCCCTGGCTGGCGGTGCCGAGATGGTAGAACCGGTCCGACCCGGGGCCGCCGTTCAGCCGGTCGTAGCCATAGCCGCCGTTGAGAAAATCGGCCCCCGGCCCGCCATAGAGCAGATCCGACAGCGGGCCGCCGCTGAGCGTGTCGTTGCCGGAATTGCCGATCAGCGTATCGGCGCCGAAGCCGCCGTCGAGCGAATCCTGGCCGTCGTCGCCGGAGATCGAATCGTTGCCCCAGCCGCCGTCGATCGTGTCGCTGCCGGCGCCGCCGTAGATCACGTCGCGCAGATCGGCCGTGCTGTCGCCGCCGAGGATCGAGTCGTTGCCGCCGCCGCCGATCAGCGTGTCGGCGCCATCGCCGCCGCGGAGGGTGTCGGCGCCGTCGCCGGCGTTGATCGAATCGTCACCGACGCCGCCCACCAGGATGTCGGCGCCCGCATCGGCCAGGATCGTGTCGTTGCCGGCGCCGCCGTCCACCGAATTGTTGCCGGCGCCGGCATCGATGTAGTCGCCGCCATCGGCGCTGCTGCCGCCGCCATAGATCAGATCGTCGCCCAGCCCGCCGATCACCCGGTCGGCGCCGTCGCCGGCATGGATCGTGTCGTTGCCGTCCAGCCCGGCGATCGTGTCGTTGCCGCCGCCGCCGTAAAGATCGTCATTGCCGCCGCCGCCGCTGATGTTGTCGGCGCCGGAACTGCCGGTGATGGTCACCCCGGCGGGGGTCGAGGGGTTGGGGTTCTCGGCATGGGCCGTGTCCGACGTCACCGGCTGATGGGTGACGTTCAGCAGATTGGCGGTGGTGAAGGCGCTGGCCGCGAGCGGCCCCGGCACCGCGGCATGCACGTCCAGCCAATAGCCGCCGAAGGACAGCTTGGCGCCCTGGGCGGTGGCGGTCACCGTCACCTGACCGGCGCCGTAGAGCATCGGCAGGTCGGATAGGTCGATCCGGTCGGTGCCGGGGGTGAAGTCGAGCACGGTGCCCAGTTTGCCATCCGCCAGGGCGCCGTGCCGCTCGAAGATGAACAGATCGGCGCCGTCGCCGCCGCGCAGCGACACATTGCCGGAATGGGCGATCAGGATGTCTTCCTTGGCGGTGCCGGTCAGCTGCCCGCTGCTGGCTTCGAGGATCTCGCCGAAGCCGGAGAGGTCGACCTTGAGCACTGACAGGCCGGCCTCGGACTGCGAGTTGGCATAGAGGTCGATGGTGTTGCCCTGGGCCAACGCGGCGATCGCCGCGACCTGGGCCAGCGTTAGCTCGGCGGTATCGGCGATGCTCGCCAGATAGGCCAGCCGGCCGCCCGGCAGCAGGGCGAACATGCTGATGCCGTCGTCGGACCCGGCGGCGAAGACGAATTCGTGGCCGCCCTGGGCCACCGCGGTCACCAGATCGGCGCCGGCGAAGCGGGTGTTGAGATCGTCCAGCACCTGGTCGGTGGCGGTCAGATGGCCGTCGGCGCCGACTTCGACCACGCTCAGCGTCGAGGTGCCGGCCGCGGCGAGGATGGCATAGCTGTGGCCGCCGAGTTCGGCGGTGGCGAGCGCGCTCGGCGTGGTGATCGACAGCCCCTCGGCCGCGCCCAGGCTGGCGGCTTGGGTCAGCTGGCCGCTGCCCGAGATCGTGTAGCTGGTCAGCCGGTCATGGCCGGAGAACCCGGCCAGCAGCACATGCGCGCTGCCGATGTCGAGCGCGCCGAGCGTGGTGATCGTTCCCTCCGCCGCCCCGGCGCCGACGGTGGCGGCCACCGGGGTCAGCGCGGCGGTGCCGGAGATCGCGTAGCCCACCGGCGCGGCGGCGCCGGAATGCGCGGTATAGAGATAGGTCGCGCTTCCCACCGTCACCGGCACGGTATGGGCGGTGGCGGTCGGCAAGGCGCTGCCGGCGCTGAGCACCGC
>JAKAJW010000011.1 GCA_021813645.1 Pseudomonadota bacterium
CTGCGCGGCAGCTTCAACCCGCTGGCCTGGCAGCTGGTCTTCATCGCCGGCATGGTCGGCGGCGGGCTGATGGCGCGCGGCGGCATCGACTGGCGGCGCGTCTTCGCGCCGGAGCGGACGACGCTGCCGATCCTCTGCCTGGTGGTGGTCGCGTTCTTCCTGCCGGTGCGCTTCGTCACCGCGCATGGGCTGATCCAATACCAATATCTCGGCCAGTTCGAGAGCATGGCGCTGCGGCCGAGCTTCGGGCCGGTCTATCTGCTAAACCTGATCGGCGCCGGCGGGCTGCTGGCCTGGCTGCTGATCGCCGGGCCGGCCTCGCCGCTGCCCTGGGTGGCGGCGGCGGCGCGCGGGGTTACGGCACTGTTCCAATGGGCGCCGCTACGGCTCCTGGGCCGGCATTCGCTGCAGACCTATGCCTGGCATGTCGTGCTGGTCTATCTGGTGCGCTATCTCGACGTGCAGGCCGGCCCGTTCGACATGGCCGGCAAGACGGCGATCGCAGTCTGCTGCGTGGCCCTGCTGCCGCTGCCGGCGATCTGGCGCGACTACGGCCGGGCGGCGCTGCGCCGGCGTCTAGCGCCGGCGCATTGAGGCCGGGCGCGGCCTATTCCGGCCGCACCAGCATCGGGCCGAGCGGCCGGCCGGCGAGGATATGGACGTGCAGATGCGGCACTTCCTGGTGGCTGTGCGGGCCGGAGTTGGCCAGCAGCCGATAGCCCTGGCCGCCGGCGCCGGGTTCCAGCCCCAGCTCGGCGCAGACCCGAGCCACGGCGCGGGTGAAATCGACGATCTCGGCGTCGCTCGCCGCGGCGGCGAAATGGTCCCAGTTCACATAGGGCCCCTTCGGGATCACCAGGACATGGGTCGGCGCCTGGGCGCGGATGTCGTGGAAAGCCAGGCTATGGCCGGTTTCCAGCACCGTCTTGGCGGGAATCTCGCCGCGCAGGATCCGGGCGAAGATGTTTTCGGGGTCGTAGCTGTAGGGCATCGCGTTCCTCGGGGATTCGGGGTGGGGTCCAGCGGTTGGGATTCAATCGAACAATCCGGGACTCGCGGCAAGCGCCAGGGCCTGTTCGGCCGGCCAGCCGAGAAAGGCGGCCAGCGGCAGGGCGTTTTCCTCGGGCCGGGCGACCTCTCGAATCCGGTGGAACTCGGGAAAATCGGCGTCGCGCAGCCGGTCGCTTTCGAAGCTCAAGTCGGAGCGCAGGGTGCGCAGCACCTGTTCCACCGTCGGCGCGGCGGATTCGGCGCCGATCAGGCCGATCCGGCGGGCATGACTGGCGAGAAACGCGTCGGTCGGCGCGCAATCCACTTCCAGGATGCGGGTGGTGCAGCGGTCGGCGACGAAATCCCGCATCAGATCGATGTTGGCCGGATCGATGCAGACCAGCAGGCGGTTGGTGTCGTAATGGTCGAACAGCATCCGCATCAGCGCCCGGCGGTGCCGGTTGCGCTTCTCCAGCGTCGACTGGATGCCGCCGAGATCGGGCAGGTCCTCGACCTCTTCGTTGAAGATGTAGCCGAGCGCCGGCAGATTTCCGGCCTGGCGGATCCGCTCGGCGAGGCGCTTGCCGACCGGGCCCTTCTTGCAGGCCAGGATCATCAGCTCGCGTCCGCTGCCGATCGAGGCCTCGCGCTCCCAGAAGCGCGGCGCGTAGCGGCGGCCGACGCGGCCGCGGCCGACCAGGAAGTGAAACAGCGCCCGCCCCTCGTCGGAGATCGCGAAGCTGGCCGCGTCATCGGCGTAGAGCGCGCCGAGCTTGGCCTTGAGCAGGTTGGCGTCGGGCGAGATCTTGCGGGCGAAGAGATAGTTCTGGCCGCGCAGCAGGTCGTAGTGGTCGTTATGGAAGCTGACCGGCATGCCGTAGTCGGTGAACATCAGGAAGGTCAGCGTGCGGCGGCGGATCTCCGGCTCGGGCACCAGATGGTGGACGAGGGTCTGAAAGAAGGTCTCGTCGGGGATCCAGGTGGTGCGGAAGAAGCGGATCACGTCGCGGCGGCGGGCGCAGAAGGCCAGCAGCGTCGCGACCGTGCGGCGCCTGAGGCACCACCATTGGCTGCCGATCATCAGTTGCAGATCGGCCGGCGGCCGGCGGCGCAGGCCGAGCCGCCGCTGCCAGTCCAGCGCCGCGTAGAAGAGCCGCTTGTGCTTGCGCTCGTTGAACAGGTGGCGGTAGATCACCCGCTCTTCCTTCAGGCCGGTGCGGATCCAGTCCGAAGTGAAGAAATCGACGCATTCGATATAGTCGGCCTCGTCGGCATCGAGCATCTCATGGGCGTAGCGGGCCGATTTGATCGGCATGCAATCGCCCGAGAGCAGGTAGAAATGGCTGGCCTGGGGAAAGTGCGTCAGCGCGGCGGTTAGCGCCGCGAGCGTGGCGGCGACCAGGCTCCATTCGCCCCAGCCGCAGCTATAGCGGCGGCCGGCGAAAACGACGGCGGGATTGTCCTGCAATGCGGTGCGAATCCGCGCATAGGCGGGCGCGCCGGCGCGGCGGTCGAAGTGGATCGCGACGTAATCGCCGGCGGCCGTGAGCCGAAGCGCCTGGGCGATGACAGCCTCGGGGTCCTTGTGGGTCAGCAGAATGTAGGCGATCCGCGCCATCTCGGAAACCAATGACCCCCGCCGTCAGGATTGTCCCCTTGATAGCTTGATCGGCGATTGAAAAGACAGGGTTAGTTTGCTCTTTTCGCGCCGGACGGGGGCCGACCGGCGCCCGCAGCTGAGCGAAGGAGGCCCGCGCCGCATGGGATTTCCCGGAACCTGGATGACCGAAAGCGAAAGCATGGTCTATCGGGTGGTGCCGAAATGCGCCTGCTCGACGATCGGGCAGATCATGTATTACTCCGATCACGGCCGCTATTTCGAGGGCGATGTCCACGATGCGACCGAGGGGCTGCACAAATGGGCGGCCGAGAGCAGCCAGCCGCTGATCCAGGCCAATGTGAAGGCGCATCGGTCCTTCGCCTTCACCTGCGTGCGCAATCCCTACACGCGGATCCTGTCGTCGTTCTTCGACAAGATCTGCGGCATCCAGCGCAACGGCAAGCGCTACCGGGGCAATCTGGTGCCGCTCCTGGTGCAGAAATACGGGGTGGACGTGGGCGGCGAGGACGGCACCGGCGCCTTCGACCAGATCCAGAGCTTTCGCCGGTTCCTGCTGTTCGCGCGCGACACCATCCGCTTTCGCAAGCCGATGGACCCCGACATCCACTGGTCATCGATGTCGGGCCATATCTCCACCCTGATCGTCAACGGCGGGCGCTACGACCACATCTTCTTCACCGAGAAGTTCAACGAAGGCATGCAGTTGGTGCTGGACCGCGCGCCGCTGGTCCATCCGGTCGATCTGACCAAGGTGCCGCGGTTCAACGAAAGCGCCGGCCACGGGCCAGAGCGGGCGCATCCGGTGGAAGCCTATTTCGACGATCTCTCGATGCATCTGGTCTATGAGATCTACAAGAAGGACTTCCAGCTGTTCCGCTACGATTTCGAGAACCCGGGCAACAAGATGCCCTTGGGCGAAATCGACCTGGAGGAAGTCCACGCCAAGCTGGGCGATTGAACAGCGGGCCGGGGGCGGCCCCGGCGGCGGGCCAAGGTCCGCTCACTCCGCCGCGAGCGGCAGGCGCGAGCGGTCCCAGCCGGCGGCGACCCGGCCGAGCACGCGGCCGACGATCTCGCGCATCCGGTCGAAGCCGGGGCCCGGGCTGACCGCCGCCTCGTCCAAATAGAGCGCGCGGTCGATCTCGATCTGCACCACGTGCTGGCCGCGGGCCGGCCGGCCGTAGGCCTGGGTGATATAGGCGCCGGCGAAGGGCGCGTTGCGCGCCACCCGCAGGCCCTCGGCGGTGAAGGCGGCCTCGATCGCCTCGGTCACCTCGGCGCCGGCCGAGGCGCCGAAGCGATCGCCCAGCACCACCTCGGGGCGCGACCGGCCGCCCTGGGCGAAGCTCTCGATCGCCTCATGCGGCATCGAATGGCAGTCGAGCAGCACCACCTCGCCCTCGCGCGCCTGGGTCTCGTCCATCAGGCTCTGCAGCCGATCGTGATAGGGCCGCCAGAATCGGGCGATGCGGCCCTCGGCCTCGGCCAGGCTGAGCTTGCCGCGGTAGATCGCCCTGCCGTTCGAGACGACGCGGGGAATCACCCCCAGCCCGGCCGCGACGCGCGGGTTCAGCCCACCGCGCGGCGCCTGCTCGACCACCGCCGGATCGAGCTCGTCGGGGGCGCGGTTGAGGTCGACATAGGCGCGCGGCGCCCGCGCAGCCAAGAGCGGCGCGCCGTGGCTCGGCCCTTCGGCAAAGAGCAAATCGACAAAGGCGTCTTCGGAGGACCGGATCGACCGGGCGTCGAGCTGGCTGGCCGCCAGGAAGCTGGCGGGATAGTCTCGGCCGGAGTGCGGCGAGGACAGAACCAGGCGCGAACGCGACCGGCGCGGCAGGAACAGATCGTAGGCGGGCGGCGACATCGACTCTCCTTCTCTGCAGATATAGTCGCGAATCCGGCCGTTCCAAAAGCTCTTGAACCCATGCCACATTCCCTCTATAGACCGCCCGACCGACGCGGTTCCGCCCGCGTCCTTTTCTTTCAGGGCCGGCGGAACGGGCAGGTTTCGGGCGCGTAGCTCAGCGGTAGAGCACTACGTTGACATCGTAGTGGTCACAGGTTCGATCCCTGTCGCGCCCACCATTCATCGTCCCCGCGAGGGGGCACAGACGTAGCAAGGCGCACGCGCGCCGGAACCAGGAGACGACCGATGAAGGTCAGGAACTCGCTCCGCTCGCTCAAGGCGCGCCACCGCGATTGCCAGATCGTGCGCCGCAAGGGCCGGGTCTATGTGATCAACAAGACCCAGAAGCGCTACAAGGCGCGCCAGGGCTGAGTGCTGCCCCTGCGGGGGCACTGTCAGACATGCCGACGGCCGCGGAGCATCGCTCCGCGGCCGTCGTCGTTTCGGCAACGTTTCGGCGGCAGCCCCTGAGGCGTCGGGCCTGCGGCATCGCGCGGGCCGGCTGCTCTGTGTTGCGGCGGTTCAGTGATGCGGCGCGTTCGGGCCCTTCACCACCCAGGGGCAGGACCGGATGCGCAGCCAGGCGAAGACGCCCACGACGCCGCCGATCGCCGCCAGCGCGGCGTCGACCGCCTGCACCGTCGGACTGTCCTGGCCCATGCCAGCCAATGCCAGAAAACCGAAGACTGCGAAGGCACCGAAACCAACGACGCATAGCACCGAGCATAACTTCATCCGCTGCTCCTCCTCCGAAGCGGCGCGGCTGGGCTACTCCTCCGACAGACCGGCCGCGGACCCTGGTCTGCCGATGGTAGCCGTTTTTTTCATATATCAAAGTGAATCCTGCGACAGGTTGCCGCGCGACGGGCGGCCGCGCCATGCCGCAACTGCGAAGCCTTTCGGTAAGCCAGCCGAAGCGAAGGCGAATCCCGTGCGGCCGTGCAGCATCGGGCGGTAGGCGCCGCTAGGCCAGCGCGATGCCGATACAGGGCCCGCCGGCGTGCAGTTCCGCCGGGCCGGCGACCTCCGCCAGGGATTCCGCCGGCAGCGCGACGGTGTCGCCCTCGGCGGTGATTCGGGTCGGGGCGAGGGCAAAGAGAAAGACCCGGGCGGCGGTCATCCCCTGCCCGGCGGTCAGGACACGCACCTCGGCCGGGGGCAGCGCCTCGGCCCGCATGACGTTGAAATCGCGGCTGGGTCCCGGCACCTCGCGCGCCGCCGCGGGCGCCCCGCCGGAGAAGCGGATCGGGGTGAGCGGGCGCAGCGGATGCGGGCGGCCGGCGATGTCCAGCGTGAAGCCGGGCCCGTCGATCAGCACCAGCACGCGGGCCAGGCCCGGCAGGGCGGAGAATGGGCCCGGCTCGGCCACAGTGGCCAGCGACAGGCGCAGGATCAGGCCGTCGGCGCCGTCCTCGCGGTACAGCTCGACCGTCGCGCCGCGGCCGTTGGCCCAGGGCATGGTGCGAAAGTCGGCCGGGCCGAAGCGGCGCATCAGCCTTTGCCGAGCAGTTCGGCGGCCGGCACGGCGCCCGGGGCGGCGGGCTCCGCCGGCGCGAGTTCTTCGAAGTCGAAATTGTCCAGCCGCGCCGCGCGCTTGCCGGCCCGCTCGGCGGCGGTGCCGAGGCCTTCGAGATCGCTGCGGGCCTGATTGAAATGGGTGTTGAGCTTGTCGACCCGCTCCACCACCAGCTCTACATCGCGGTGCAGCTGCTTCAGCGTCGCGCGGATGGCGCCCGCCTGCTCGCGCATGCGGGCGTCCTTCAGCACGGCGCGCATGGTGTTCAGCGTCGCCATGCAGGTGGTGGGCGACACGATCCAGACCCGGGCGGTAAAGCCCTCGCGCACCACCTCGGGGAAATTGGCGTGCAACTCGGCGTAGACCGCTTCGGAGGGCAGGAACATCAGCGCGCCGTCGGCGGTCTCGCCTTCCAGGATGTAGCGTTCGGCGATCGCCTTGATATGGGCGCGCACGGCGGTGCGGAAATTGCGCGCCGCCTCGTCGAGTTCGCGCTGGCTTCCGGCCCGGCGGAGCGCCTCGTAGGCCTCCAGCGGGAATTTCGAATCGATCACGATCGGCCCGGGCGGGTTCGGCAGCCGGATCAGGCAATCCGCCCGCCGGCCGTTCGACAGCGTCACCTGCATCGCATAGCTGTCCGAGGGCAGCGCCTTGCCGACGATGTCGTGCAGCTGGATTTCGCCGAAGGCGCCGCGGGTCTGCTTGTTGGACAGGATGTCCTGCAGGCTCAGCACGTTGCCCGACAGCTTCTCGATATTGGCCTGGGCCTTGTCGATCGTCTCCAGCCGCTGCTGCAACTCGCCGAGCGAGCGCGCGGTGCGGGTGGCGGAGCCCTGCAGATTCTCGGTCATACGGGCGGAGACCTCAGCCAGCCGCGCTTCCATCAGCTTCAGCATCGCGCTCTGGGCGTGGGCCTGGGCCTCGGAGACATGAGTCAGCCCGCCAGACAGCTGCTGCTGGCCCTGGGCGAGGGTGTCGACCCGCGTGGCGATGTCGCGGATCTGGTAGAACAGCGGCTCGGCCAGCCGGGCCGAGCGGCCGGCGGCGCGCAAGACCATCAGCAGCAGCAGGAGCACCAGTGCCCCGAGGCCGAGACCGCCGATCACCAGCGGGTCGTTGAGGTTCAGGGAATGGCCGCCGATCTCGATCATGTCCGCCCAAACAGCCTTTCGATGTCAGAGAGCTTGAGCTCCACATAGGTCGGCCGGCCGTGGTTGCACTGGCCGGAATGCGGCACCGCCTCCATTTCGCGCAGGAGTGCGTTCATCTCTTCGGCCCGCATCTGGCGGCCGGAGCGGATCGAGCCATGGCAGGCCATGCGCGACAGCACCGCCTCGATGCGCGCCTGCAGGCTGCGGCTCTGACCGAGGTCGGCCAATTCGTCGAGCACGTCGAGGACGAGCGCCTTGGCATCGACCGGGCCGAGCGCGGCGGGGGTGGTGCGGACGGCGACGGCGCCCTGGCCGAAGGGCTCGACGCTGAGGCCGAGGGACTCGAGCTCGGCCGCGGCCTCGAGCAGCCGCTGGGCGTCGGCGGCGGAGAGCTCGACGATCTCGGGGATCAGCAGCGCCTGCGCCGGCACCGCCTGCGCCGCCCGCTCGGCCTTCAGCCGCTCGTAGACCAGCCGTTCGTGCGCGGCATGCTGATCGACGATGACGATGCCGGTTTCGGTCTGGGCGATGATGTAGTTCTCGTGCACCTGGGCACGGGCGGCGCCGAGCGGCCGGCGTTCAAGTTCCGGCTGCGGCTCTGGAACCGGCTCCACCCGGGCCGAGGGCGCCTCGGCGAAGCCGGGCTGGACCGTTGGCGCCTGCCAGGCGGCGGCCCCGCGCAGTGCC
>JAKAJW010000103.1 GCA_021813645.1 Pseudomonadota bacterium
CCCCAAGCGGCAGGCTGGCGAGCGCCAGCGCCGCGCCGGCGCCAACCCCCTCGGGCAGCCCCGGCGGCAGGCTGATCGAGGCGCCGCCGGTCGCAGCAACGGCCTCGGGGGCCCAGACGAAGCCACAGGGCCCCTTGAGTTTGTTGGTCTCACAAATCCTGCACATCGCGCGCCTCCTCACGCTGACTCTGAAACGGAAAGGCCGCGCTCAGGGACTGAGCACGGCCTGCAATACGGGGTAGCGCGCCATCTCATGGGCGATGTGCGACGCCGCCGCGCGCAATTCCGGCAGCCGATCCCCCACCAGCTGCTCTGGCGTCACCATGCCGGTGTAGCCCGAGCTGTTCAGTGCGGCGACGGTGCGGCCCTCGGCGTCGCGGATCGGGACTGCCAGCGCGGTGATTCCATAGTCGAGCTGGTCCACGGTGGTGGCATAGCCCTGCGCGCGCGCCCGGGCGATCTCGGCGGCCAGTTCGGCCTTGTCGATGCAGGTCCGCGCGGTCAGCGCCTCGGGTTCCAGCCGCTCCAGCCAGGCGGCGAAGTCCGCTTCGGGCAGGCCGGCCAGCAGCACCCGGCCGAGCGAGGTCGCGAAGGCCGGATAGCGCGCGCCCATCACCGCGCTGGCGCGGCGCGCGCGCTGCACCGAGTGGTGGGCGATATAGATCACATCGGCGCCATCGAGCGTCCCGACCGAGGCGGCGTCGCCAAAGGTCTCGACGATCCGCCGCAGGTCCGGCAGCAAGAGTTCCTCGACCCGGGCCGAGTAGAAGAAGGCCGAGCCGAGCGCCATCACGCGCGGCTTCAGGTGATAGCGTTTGGCGCGCTGGCCGACATAGCCGAGCGCCATCAGCGTGATCAGGCTACGCCGCGCGGCGGCGGGGCTGACATCCACCCGGCGCGCCACCTCGCTCAACGTCATCTCCGGATGCGCGCCATCGAAGGCCTCGAGCACGGCCAGGCCCTTGGCCAGCGCCTCGACGAATTCCGCCGGTCGTTCGCTGTCGTCGCGCAAAACCGGTCAGCCCTCCGGGGCCAGCACGAAGTCGAACTCGATCACCGCATCCGGCTTGCGCTCCAGCGCGAAGCCGAGCGCCTCGATGTCCTTGGCCGGCTTCGGCTTCACGATCAGCGACCGGCGGACGCCGAACACGGCGTCGTTGTCGATATAGTCGGTGTTGTCGAAGAAGATCTCGGTGGTGATCGAGGTCATGCCGGGGGCGCGGACGATGTAATGCAGATGCGCGGTGCGCCAGGCGTGGCGGTTGCCGGCGCGCAAGAGATCGCCCACCGGCCCGTCATAGGGCACGGTATAGGGCTTCGGCAGCACCGTGGTGTAGTAGTAGCGGGCCTGGTCGTCGCAGGTGAACTTGCCGCGCAGGTCGTATTTGTCCTGGCCCTTGGCCTGTTCCTGGATCGGATAGGTGCCGGCGCCATCGGCCTGCCAGGTATCGACGATGGCCCCTGGCAGCGGGTTGCGCAGCGAGTCGGTGACCCTGCCATGCACCAGCACCGAGACCCCGTCGCGATCATGCGCCAGATCGGTGCCCAGCGGCTGGGCCGGCGCATCGTCGAGGTAGAACGGGCCGAGGTTGGAGCCTTCGGTGGCGCCGCCCTTGGTGTTGATCATGTCGACCAGCGCCGACCAGCCGAGCACATCCGAAAGCAGGATGAACTCGTGCCGCTCGGGCGTGGAGATCTGCCCGCAATCGTAAAGGAAATTCAGCGTCGCCATCCATTCCTGGTGGGTCACGTTATGTTCGCGCGTGAAGTCGTGAAGGTGCTGGATCATCCCGTGCAGAAGCTGCTCGAAGCGGCTGCCCGGCACGGTCTTGAAACTGTCCTTCACCGCCTGAGTCACACTGAACTGATTGATGTCCCGCATTCTCTCCTCCCGCTCCCCTGGATTGCCGCGTCGCGGCTGACCGCGACAAAGCGGCTTGACGGCACGTTAGGCCGGCCAATAATATTCGACAAGAGAAAATATTTTCGCATTGCGAAAACTGGAGGCGACATGCGGATCGGGAAACAAGACCTGGCCTACACCGCCATCGCCACATCGGATGCCGAGACGATCACCGTTCGCGGCCTGGATCTGTGCTCCGAATTGATCGGCACGATCGGCTTCACCGATTACTTCTGGCTTCTCGTGCTCGGCGAGCGCCCCACTCCGGCACAGCGCTCGATGATGGACGCCTGCCTGGTCGCCATCGCCGAACACGGTCTGGTGCCCAGCGTGCAGGCGGCACGAATGACGCTGGCCGCCGGCCCGGATGCCTGGCAGGGCGCGATGGCGGCGGGGCTCTTGGGAATGGGGTCGGTCGTCGCCGGCTCTTCGGAGGTCGCGGGGCAGTATCTCCACGAGGTGCTGACGGCGGCCGGAACGACCGACGATGCCGCGCTGGAACGGGCCGCGATCGAAAGCCTGAAGGCGCTGAAGGCGGCGCGGCGCAAAGTGCCTGGCCTCGGCCATCCGCAGCATTCCGGCGGCGACCCGCGCGCCGGCCGGCTGCTGGCGATCGCCGACGAGCTGGGCGTTTCCGGCCCCTATGTGGCGGCGCTGCGCACCCTCGGCAAGCACGCGCCGGGCATCCTCGAGCGGCCGCTGCCGATCAACGTCTCGGGCGCGATCCCGGCCACCATCCTCGACGCCGGCTGGCCGCTTGCGGCGATCAAGGCGGTGCCGCTCCTGGCCCGCGCGGCCGGGCTCTCGGCCCATCTCTACGAGGAATCCCTGCGTTCCATCGGCTTCATCATGTCGAACCACGCCGACCAGGCGATCGCATATGACGGCAAGCCCGCCGGGAATGCGGAGTAGGCGCGATGGTGAAGATCCTGAAGAACATCCGGGTGATCGAGCTCGGCACCTATATAACCGGTCCGGCCGCCGCCATGCATCTGGCCGATCTCGGCGCCGATGTCATCAAGGTCGAACGACCCGGCAGCGGCGATCCGTTCCGGGCCTTCAAGGGCGGGCTCTATTCGCCGCATTACCAGACCTACAACCGCAACAAGCGCTCCATCGCGCTCGACACCGCCGAGCCGGAGGGCCGGGCGCTGCTGCACGAGCTGATCGCGGGCGCCGACGTCTTCATCCAGAACTTCCGCCCCGGTGTGGCCGAGAAGCTGGGGGCCGGCGAGGCGGAGCTGCGGGCCGTCAATCCCAGACTGATCTACTGCGCGATCTCCGGCTTCGGTCCTACGGGCCCCGCCCGCGACCGGCCGGCCTTCGACACTGTGGCCCAGGCGGCGAGCGGCTATCTGCGGCTGCTGACCCCGCCGACCAATCCGCGCGTCATCGGCCCGGCGATCGCCGATGCGGTGACCGGGCAATATGCGGCGATGGCGGTGCTGGCGGCGCTGGTCGAGCGCGGCGAAACCGGCCAGGGCCGGCGCATCGACATCTCCATGCTGGAGGCGATGTGCCATTTCAACCTCGACAGCTTCACCCATTACTACAGCGTGGGCGAGGTGATGGGCCCGCTGTCGCGCCCGGTGGTGAGCCAGAGCTACACCTTCGAATGCGCCGACGGCAAATGGGTGGCGATCCACATGTCGAGCCCGCCGAAATTCTGGGAGGGGCTGCTGGAAGCAACCGGCCAGACCCATCTCGCCACCGATCCGCGTTTTGCCGAGCGGCTGGAGCGGATCAAGCACCAGACCGAGCTGATCGAGATCCTAGCCCCGGTGTTCCGCACCAAACCGCGCGACGCCTGGTGCGCCGCGCTGGCGGCGGCCGAGGTGCCCTATTCGCCCGCCTATGACAGCGACGAGGCGCTGGAGGATCCGCAGGCGCGGCATCTGCAGATCAAGGTCAGCGCGCCCTCATCCGAGCTCGGCACTTTCACCACCGTGCGGCCGCCCTACAACTTCGACGGCGCGCCGGAACTCGGCGTGCGGCCGCCGCCGGTGCTGGACGAGCACGGCGCCGAAATCCGCGCCGAGCTGGAGGCCCGCCGCCAGGCGGGCTGAGCGACGGGCGCGGCCCCCGCGACCGTTCCTTGAGACCCAGAGGACATCCCATGCCCAAACTGCTCTTCGTCCCCGGCTCGTTGCGCGCCGCCTCGTCGGCCCGCGCCACGGCGCGGACCCTGATCCAACGGCTCGGTGACCGGGCCGAATGCAGCACCGCCGAAATCGGCAGCCTGCCGCTCTACAATGCCGACCTGACGGACGATCCCACCGTCGCCGCCTTCATCGCTGCGGTGGAGGCGGCCGACGGCGTCGTTTTCGTGACGCCGGAATACAACTACTCTGTGCCCGGCGTCCTGAAGAACGCGATCGACTGGGCCTCGCGGCCCTCCTATCAGTCGGTCTTCGTCGGCAAGCCCTGCTTCGTGATGTCGGTCTCCGGCGGCGCGCTTGGCGGGGTGCGGGCGCTCGGGCATCTGCGCATCGTGCTCGGCGCGATGCTGGCCGAGGTCTTCACCTGCCAGGACATCGTGGTGCCGATGGCCAATGCCAAGGTGGTCGACGGCCTGCTCACCGACGAGGCGATCCTCGGCTTCGCCGAAGACCGGCTGCACAGCTTCCTGGCGCGGCTCTAAGCGGCAGACTGGCGCGGCGGACTCAGTTGCCGCCGCCCAAGAGCTTCATGACCCCCTCGCGGGCGAAATCCTTCAGGCTGCCACCGCCAGTCGATCCCGGCGGCAGGCCAAGCGCTTTTTCGGCCTCCGCCTTGGCCTTGTCGCCCAGCTTCTTGCGCTCGTCGACGATCTTCTGGCCAAGCGGCGAATTCATGTCGAGCCCGAAGCGTGGCGCCGCCCAACTGCCCGAGATCTTCACCGGCAGCGCCACGCCATTCGCGCCGGCCACGCCCTTCAGCGCCACCGGCGTCACCACATAGTCGAGCGTCTGCGCCCCGATGCCCACCGTGCCCTTGCCGGTCGCGTCCAGGATCGGCGAGGCGAAGGTCAGATCGTCGTTCGACAACACCCCGCCCTGGATCGTGTAGCTCGCCTTCACCGAGTCGAAGATGGTCTTGGCGCCGGCCCCCATGAAATTGGGGTTGAGATGGGTGATCATGCCCGCCAGGTCGAAGCCCTGCAGCTCGCCCTTGCCCAGGCTGAGCGCCCCCGAGCCGGACAGCCCGTTCATCAGCGCGGCCATCGAGCCGCCCGAAGCGGCAAGCTTGGTCTGCAGGGTTCCCGTGCCGATCAGCCGCCGGTAATCGGCGAAATCGGTCAGCAGCGGCTGCAGCGCCACATTGGCCGCCGTCAGATCGGCCGAAACCGCCAGCCCCTTGCCGGCCCCAGCATCGGCGGCGATCTGGCCCGAGATCTTGCCCTGATAGGCCACCACCTGGTTCAGCGTCACCACCGCACGGCCAGCCTTCAGCGCCAGCCTTGCGTCGGTCTGGCCAAGCTTCATCGTGCCGAGGTCGATCCCCGCCGCGCTCAGGCTGACATCAGCATCGGCTAACCGCAGCGGCCCCGCATCGATCGGCGCCGTCGACCAGCCCGACGGCGCCGCCGCACCGCCCCCCGTCGCAGGGGCGGCCTTCGCGCTCTGCTCCGGTGGCTTGCCGCCGCCCAGGGCCGAAAGGTCGAGCTTGCCGGCCGAGAGCACCGCCGACAGCTTTGGCCGCGGCCCGCCAAGTGCGAGGGCCACCCGGCCCTTCAGCACATTGCCGTCCAGCGTCAGGTCGGCGCCGTCGAGCACGACCTGCCCGGCCGCATCGGCCGCCAGCGTGCCCTTCACCAATATCCGTTTCGCCCCGAGCCCGGGCGGAAGCGCCGGCGCGGCCAGGCCGGCCGCCTTGAACACCGCCGGCAGATCGCTCAGCGCCGCATCGAGCCTGCCCTTCACCGCCCCTTTCGGATCGGCACTGCCGGCCAGCGCCAGCGTCGAACCGCCCGCGCCGAACTTCAAGTCGAGCGGCGTCGCCGCCCCCGCCAGCACCGCCTGCGGCTTGCCGACCGAGGCCGCCAGCGTCACCGGCTGGCCGTTGAGCCGCGCCGTCATCGTCAGCTCGGCCGGCCCTTCGGCCTGCGGCATCTTCAGCGTGGCGTCCACCCCGCTCAGTTCTTCCGTCAGCCCGGTCGCGGCGTCGACATAGCGCAGCGCGCCCCCGTTCACGACGGCCTTGGCGATGCTGAACGCCGTCGGCCCGCCGCCCGGCGCAGGCTGGCTTGCCGCCGCGCCGGCCGAAGTCGCCGCGGGCGGCGCCGACAGGTCCCAGTTCGCCTGGCCGGTCTTGCTTTTCTCCAGCAGGATCTGCGGCGCGTCGAGTTCGACCCGCTCGACCTTCACCTGGCCCGAGATCAGCGCAACCGGATCGACGCCCACCACGAGCCCCTCGGCGGTCAGCATCGGCCCGGTCTTGGACCAGGCGGCATTGGCGATCTGCACCTTGCCGGCACGGATGCCGAGTTCGGGCCACAGCGTCGGATGCACCCCGCCGGAAATCACCATCGCCCGGCCGGTCGCCGCCTGAAAGCGCGCCGCGACCATGCCGGCGATGCGGTCGGCCGGCACCAGCAGGAGACCCGCCACCGCGGCCACGGCGAGAAGCAGGAGCAGCCCCGCCACACGGAGAATCCAGCGCATAACGACCTCCAAGTCCGTCGGGCTGTTCCGAGTCTGCCCAAAAAAACAGCGCGGCTCAACCGGCGATCCGTCACGCTCGCGGGAGTTCGCCGGTCACGCGACAGTCCGCCGCGGCATTGCCGCCCAACGCGCCTCGTCCGGTTTGCCGCCCGCGCAAAGGAAAAGGCCCCGGCGTCGCCGCCGGGGCCCTGCAACCTCGCCCGTTTCGGGGCTTAGAACTTCCGCGTCCAGCCGATGCTGGCGGCGAACTGATGCATCGACAGCTTCACGCTTCCGCCCCCCAGCGAGCTCGGGACTGCGCCCGACACGTTGCTGGTCGGCACGTAGAGCACCGCGAAGTCCAGCGTGTCGCGATCATCCATCTTCCAGCTGCCGCCGGCGCTGAGATGGTGGCGCACCACGCCAGGCGCGAAGACGTTCATCAAGACCTGATCCGACGGCACCGGGTTGGTCGAATAGGCATAGCCGAAGCGCCAGGTCATCTTCGGGCTGGACTTCCAGCTGGCGCCGAGCTTGACCACGTCGACGTCGTTCCAGCCGAAGCCGGGGCCGTTGGCGGCGCCGAATTTCGCCGTGCCGTTCGGGAAGGGATTGGCCACGGCATCGACGCCCGAGTACCAGATGTGCTCGTAGTCGAACATCAAGGTCACGTCCGGCGAAACGTCATAGGCCGCGCAGATCGTCGCGGCGGCCGGGATGTCGAACTCGCCGCCATTGGCGAACAGCCCGGCGTAGCTCTTGAACTTCGACATCTTCATCTTGGTCTGGAAGCTCATGCCGAAGCGCAGGTTGGGCGCCGCCGCATATTCGATACCGCCGCGCAGGCCGATGCCGTAGGAGGTGTCGACCCGGCCGCTGCTGAAGTTGCTCGGATCGGCCGAATAGCCCATGTTGCCGAACAGCCCGATGCCGCGCGCCGAGAACTGCTGAACCGCGATCGTGGGCGCGATACCCCAGGACAGGTTGCCCACCTTGTCGGCATAGGTGACCGACAGGAACAGCTGGTTCAGGTTCACCCCGGCTTTGCCGTCGCAGAAGATGCCGGTGTTGCCCGGCGCCGAGCTGCCGAAGCCCGAGCAGACGGAATTGGCCACCGCCGGATAGGAGGTGTTCATGCCGCCGTTGCCATAGGCGGCGAAGTTCAGCCGCGCGCCATTGGCCAGCACCTTGTTATAGGCGAAGTTCGGCACCAGGAAGTAATTGTGCCCGCTCTTCACGGTGCCGGCGTAGGGCAGCCTCGTGCCGGTGCCGGTATACTCGCGAAACGGCGCGAACAGCTGGATGCCAAGCGAAAGCTCGTT
>JAKAJW010000185.1 GCA_021813645.1 Pseudomonadota bacterium
AGCCAGCGCCGGGGCTGTGGCGGGCGACGCCGCCGGCGATCTTTCCACCGATCCTGGGGCTGTTGGCGCTCGGCCTGGCCTGGCGGCAGGCCGGCGCGGTCTTCGCCCTTGGGCCGGGGCCGGGCGAGTTGATCCTTGGGGCGGCGAGCCCGCTCGCGCTGCTGGCGCTCTGGGCCTATGGGGCGAAGCTCTGGCGCCGGCCGGCGGTGTTGGACGAGGATCTGCGGGTGCTGCCCGGCAGGGCCGGGCTGGCCGCCGCGACCATGACGGTGATGCTGCTGGCGGCGGTGGCCCTGACCTATGCGCCGGGGCTGGCGCTGGCGCTGATGGCGCTTGGGCTTGGGCTGCATGGCTGGCTCGGCCTGCGGATCGTACGCGGCTTCGCCCTGGCGCCGCCGGAGCAA
The DNA here is from genome assembly GCA_021813645.1 of Pseudomonadota bacterium. Lineage (GTDB taxonomy): Bacteria > Pseudomonadota > Alphaproteobacteria > Rhodobacterales > Rhodobacteraceae > Solirhodobacter. Next base: position 405 of record JAKAJW010000185.1, read on the forward strand.
CGGCGGGTGTCGCCGGTCTGGCATCTGGGCTTCGCGGGCTTCATCCTGGCCGCGCTGACGGCGACGCCCCTGGGGCTGTCGGTCCTGTCGGGCACGCTGTTGTTCCTGACGCTGGCGGTGGCGCTGGTGGTCTGGGCGGCCAGCGCCCAGCAATTCGCCCGTGTCTCGGTGCCGGCGCCGCTGCGGCCGCTGCTGGCGCTGCATCCATTGCCGGCCAGCCTGTTCGCCACCGTCGCGGCTGGGCTCGACCTGCCGATCCTGGCGGAAGGAATGGGGCTGATCGCGCTTTCGATGACGGCGGTGCTGCTCGGCGCCGCGCGTTGGCTGACGGCGGCCGGTTTCAGCGCGCTTTGGGGCGCCTTCAGCCTGCCCATGGCGGCCTTGGCAAGCGCCGCACTGACCCTGGCCGGGCTGTCCGGTGGCGGCATCTGGCGGCTCCTCGGTGGCTTGGTGCTGGTCGCCGCGAGCCTCGCCATCCCGGTGATCGCGGCGAAGGTGCTGCGGCTTTGGCTGCGCGGGCAACTCGCGGCGCGCACCAATGCCGCCGTCGCCTGACCTGCTACATTTGGGGCTTCCCTTTCCCGGCCATGCATGAAATAGGGAACCGCCAAACGAAAGCTCCCAAGGAGGCCCCCATGGAGATTCGCGAGGCGCTCACCTTCGACGACGTGCTTCTGGTTCCCGCCGCCTCCTCCGTGCTGCCCTCGGAGGCGGATACCGCGACCTTTGTCACCCGGTCGATCCGGATGAACATTCCGCTGCTGAGTTCGGCCATGGACACCGTGACCGAGGCGCGCATGGCGATCGCCATGGCGCAGGCCGGCGGCATCGGCGTGATCCACCGCAACCTCTCGGTCGAGGAACAGGCGGAACATGTGCGGCGGGTGAAGCGGTTCGAATCGGGGGTGGTCTACAACCCGATCACCCTGACGCCGGACCAGACCCTGGCCGATGCCAAGGCGCTGCAGGAACGCTATAACGTCACCGGTTTCCCAGTGGTGGACGAGCGCGGCCATGTCGTCGGTATCGTCACCAACCGCGACATGCGCTTCGCCTCCGACGACAGGACCCCGGTGCGGGTGATGATGACCTCGGAAAACCTCGCCCTGTTGCAGGAGCCGGCCGATCTCGACGCCGCCAAGAGCCTGATGAAGGCGCGGCGGATCGAGAAGCTGCTGGTGACCGACGGCGAGGGCCGGCTGACCGGGCTCTTGACGCTGAAGGATACCGAGAAGGCGGTGCTCAATCCGCATGCCTGCAAGGACGAGCTGGGCCGGCTGCGGGTGGCGGCGGCCTCGACCGTGGGCGATGCCGGTTTCGCGCGCAGCCAGGCGCTGATCGAGGCGGGCGTCGACATGGTGGTGATAGACACGGCGCATGGCCATTCCGAAGGCGTGGCCCGCGCGGTGGAGCGGATCAAGGCGCTGTCGAATGCGGTGCAGGTGGTGGCCGGCAACGTGGCGACGGCGGAGGCGACGCGGGCGCTGATCGACGCCGGGGCGGATGCGGTGAAGGTCGGCATCGGCCCGGGCTCGATCTGCACCACGCGGATCGTGGCCGGGGTCGGCGTGCCACAGCTGACCGCGATCATGGACGCCGCGAGCGCGGCTGGCGACGTGCCGGTGATCGCCGACGGCGGGATCAAGTTCTCCGGCGATTTCGCCAAGGCGATCGCGGCCGGCGCCTCCTGCGCCATGGTCGGCTCGGCGATTGCCGGCACCGATGAGAGCCCGGGCGAAATCATTCTGTATCAAGGCCGTAGCTTCAAGAGCTATCGCGGGATGGGTAGCCTCGGCGCGATGGCGCGCGGCTCGGCGGATCGCTATTTCCAGAAGGATGCGGCTTCCGACAAGCTGGTGCCGGAAGGGATCGAGGGCCAGGTGCCCTACAAGGGCGCCGCCGCGGCGGTGGTCCATCAGCTGGTCGGCGGCCTGCGCGCGGCGATGGGCTATACCGGCAACCGGACGGTGGCCGAGATGCGGAAGAACTGCCGCTTCGTGCGGATCAGCAACGCCGGCCTGGCCGAGAGCCATGTCCACGACGTCCAGATCACGCGCGAGAGCCCGAACTACCGGATCGGCTGAGCCGGCGGCCCCGGCCAAGCCGGGGCCACGGCGCTCCCTCAGGCGGCGAGCAGACCCTGGGCGAAGGCCATCAGCATGCCGGCCACGGCGACGATGAACCACAGCCCGGCGGTCGCGACGACGAGGCCGGCGACGATGGTCAGCCCGTCGCCACGCAGCAGGCCAATGGCGATCAGGCAGATCGCCAGCGCCGGAACGGCATTGCCGAAGGGCACCGGCAGCATGATGACGATCGACAGCAGCGCCGCGGCCAGCCCGGCGAAACGGTCGAAGGGCGGGCGCAGCATGAAGAAGAGCCGCGGCCGGATCAACGCCTCCAGCCGTTCGGCGCGCGGGATCGCCCAGCGGCAGGCCGCGCGCAACTGCGCCAGGCTGATCCTGCGCCGGGCGAGGAAGGCCGGCAGCACCGGTGTGCGGTAGCCGAGGGTCATCTGCAGCATCAGCACCGCCAGCGGCAGGCCGACCAGAGCCGACAGGCCCGGCGCCGGGATCGGGACCAGGTTCGGGAAGGCCAGCAGCAGCATGATGAGCGGGTAGCTTTTCGGCGCCAGCCGGTCGAGCAATTCGCCGATGCTGATCTCTTCGCCGCCCGACTCCAGCGGCAGCCGCCGCAACAGTTCCGACAGCGACGGCGCCGTTTCCGCCGGGCCGGCTTGCTCGTCGCCCTCAGTCACGCGGTTCTCCTCGCCCGTCTCCTGTGCATCCTGCTCTGCCTTGCGAACCTCGGCCGGGGCTAGCGTTTGGGCAAGGGCGCCAGCAGCAGATCGCAGGGGCAATCTGCCAGCACGTCATGCGCCGTGCTGCCGAGCACGCTGTTGTAGAGCCAAGACCGGGCATGCATGCCGAGGCAGATCAGATCGACGTTCTGCTCGGCGCGCAGTTCGGCCAGAACGCGCTCGGGCGCACCCTCGCGGATCACGCTGCGGAACGGTTGTCCGACGGTCCCGAGTCCGGCCACGAAGGCGTCGATCTGGCGCTGCAGATCGGTTTCGATGGCGTCCTTTTCGGCCTTGGTGAGGCCGCCGAGGCTGGCAGTGTGCAAGGAAAGCGCCCGGTAGGGCACGTGATAGCCGTGGACCAGCGTCACCTCCGCCTTGGGCGCGAGCAGATGCGCCAGCCGCGCCGCCTCGCGCGAGCAGTCGGAAAAGTCGAGCCCGACCAGCGGCCGGCGATAGGCGTCGAGCGGCGGCCCGGCCACCCGCAGCACGGGATGGCGGGCGGTTCTGGCGACCCGCTCCAGCGTCGTGCCCTCGAACATGCCGGCGATGCCGCGGTTGCGGTGGGCGCCCATGACGATCAGGTCGGCGTCGAGATAGTCGGCGCGCTGCACGATGGCCTTCCAGGGATCGCCGGCGAGCACTTCGACCTTGAGATCGAGGCCGTGCAGGGTGCCTGGGGCGGCGGCAAGGTTCTTCAGGCTGGCCTCGGCCGCGGCGATTTCCGCCTCGGCGATCGGTGCCGGCAATTCATCGTCGACGACGTTCAGGATGTGCAAGGCGGCGCCGCTCTCGCGGGCCAGAAGACCGGCGCGGGCCACCGCCCGGTCGGAGCGTTGCGAAAGGTCCGTCGCGACCAGGATCAGTTTCAATGCCATGCCTCGGCTCCCGTTCTTGCTTTGCCCGCAGATCTTGGCACGCCCGGGCGCGGCGCGAAATGACACCGGTCAAACCGCCAGGGCACACCCTGCGGGCTGCGGTTCAGAGCCCGTGCAGATAGACCGCATAGGAGCTAAACAGATAGACGACCAGCATCGACAGGCTGACCCAACCGACCGTGCCGCGCAACCGGGTCTCGGGTTTGAACAGCATGGCGACGATGAAGATGCCGGACATGATGACCGCGGCGAAGGCGGTGATCGCATGAGCCGGGGCGACGGCGGAGAGCAGCGGCCCCTTGGTGTAGACCGTGTCGTCGATGGCGATGACCAGGATGTCGAACAGGTTGCTGCCGAGAAGATTGCCGATCGCCATGTCCACCGCGCCGATCCGCAGCGCCGAGACGGTGACGACAAGCTCCGGCAGAGAGGTGGCGCCGGCGATCAGCAGGGTGCCGACGAAGGTGGGTTTCCAGCCCATCGCGGTGGCGACGTCCTGGCCTATGAAGGGCAGCCAGCTGCCGGCGGCGATAACGAAACCCGCCGCGGTCAGATAGCGCAGCAGGGCCGTGCGCAGCGTCAGACCCTCGATCGCCTCCTCGGACTGGACCCGGGCGCGAGCGCGGCGCTCGTAGTCGAAGGCGGCGCGCATGGCGACGAGATAGACAATGAAGATCAAGGGGGTATAGCCGCTGATGTGATAGAAGCGCAGATCGAGCTGCTCGCGGCTGAGCAGGATCAGCGCGCCGACCGCGCCAATCATGATGACGCCGAAGCCGGCAGTGAGGATATGGCCCTGGTCGATGCGACGGTAGAGCGGTTCGGCGCGGCTGAGTTCGTCGAGCAACACCAGAAGCAGCAGGTTGAAGACGCAGCTGCCGAGCGCGTCGCCCACGGCGATGTTCGGCACTCCGGCGACGGTGACGGCGCTGATCCCGGTAAAGAGTTCGGGCAGCGAGGTCGCCGTGGCCAGCAGCACCAGCCCGACCCAGGACCGCGACAGGCCGGTGAGCCGGGCCACCGCCTCGCCGTAGCGGGTCAGGACCGAGCCGGCCACCGCGATCACCGCGGCACAGAGGCCGAGTTCGAGCCAGGGCAGAACGATCGGGGTCATGGCTCAGCTCCGTTTCAGGCGCAGGAAGAGCGTGGTGACTTGCCAGGCCAGGGCCGGGGCGACGCTGAACACCAACACGACCGCCCACATCGCCGCATCGGGCGGCACGAGGCCCAGCACTTGGGCCAGCGGCGGGATATAGGGCGGCGCGACGAGCAGCAGCGCGCAGAGCGCCAGCGCGGCCCAGATCCAGGGATTGCGGGTGATCTCGTTGCGCCAGACCGGCGCCCGCGCGGCGCGCATGTTGAACACCTGCCAGAGCTGCGCGAAGGCGAGGGTGAGGAAGGTCACCGTGACGCTGTCGCCCTCGCCGAGGCCCAACTGGGGGCCGAACCAGGGACCGGCCGCCGCGAGCGCGCCGAAGGTGCCCGCCGTCATCAACAGGCTTTGCAGCACGATGCGGCCCCACTGAGGGCGGCCCAGGATGGGTCGGCGAGGGTCCCGCGGCGGCCGGTCAAGCACGTCGCCCTCTCCCTCGCCGAGCGCCAGGGCGAAGGCCGGGAAGACGTCGGTGACGAGGTTCAGGTAGAGGATCTGCAGCGGCAGCAGCGGCAGCGGCAGGGTCGAGAGCACCGCGAGGCCGACCACGAGCACCTCGGCCAGATTGCAGGCAAGCAGGTAGGAGGCGAAGCGGCGGATGTTGCCGAAGATGATCCGGCCTTCGCGGATGGCGGCGACGATGGTCGGGAAGGCGTCGTCGAGCAGGATCATCGCTGCCGCCTCGCGGGCCACGTCGGTGCCGCGCAGCCCCATCGCCACGCCGATGTCGGCCTGGCGCAGGGCCGGGGCGTCGTTCACCCCGTCGCCGGTCATGGCGACGATCTCGCCGGTGCCCTGATAGGCCCGAACCAGATCGAGTTTTTCCTTAGGGGTCACGCGGGCGAAGATGCCGACCCGACCGAACTGGCCGTTCTGGGCGAGGCCCGCGAGCTGACCGCCCTCGGCCACCTCGTGTTCGCCATAGGCGAGGCCGACGGCGCGGCCAATGCTGCGGGCCGTCACCGCATGGTCGCCAGTGACCATGACGACCCGGATGCCGGCCCGGTGGCAGGCCTCGATCGCCTCGCGCACATTGAGGCGGGCAGGGTCTTCGAGCCCGATCAGGCCGAGGAAGGTGAGCCCGGCATAGGGCTCGGCCCCGGGCTCCGCCGCGCTCTTGGCGGCGACCGCGAGCACCCGCAACCCATGATGGGCGAGGTCACCCACCCGTTGCAGCCAGGCCTGGCGTTCCTCGGCCGCCAGCGGTCGCCTGGCGCCGTCGGGCGTGACGAAATCGCAGGCGTTCAGCACCGCCTCGGGGGCCCCCTTGACGGCGAAGAGGTGATCGGCCTCGCGGCGATGCACGGTCAGCATCATCTTGCTCTGGCTGTCGAAGGCCTGCTTGCGCAGCAGCGGCCAACGGTCGAGCAGGTCGGCCCGGCGATAGCCGGCCTGCAGACCCAGGCGCAAGAGCGCAAGCTCCATCGGGTCGCCGGCGCCATCGTCCTCTGCCGCGTCGAGGGCGGCATCGTTGCAGAGCACCGATACTTCGATCAAAGCGGCAAGTTGGGCATCGTCCTTGGGCAGCGCGTCGCTGCCGTTCAGGCCGATGTCGATTTCGCCCGAGGGCAGCCAGAGCCGGCGCGCGGTCATCCGGTTCTCGGTGAGCGTGCCGGTCTTGTCGGTGAGGATGATCGTGGTGGCGCCCAGCGTCTCGACCGCCGAGAGCCGCTCCACCAGGGCGTTCTGCTGCGCCATTCGCCACATGCCGCGAGCGAGGGTCAGTGTCGCCACGATGGGCAGGCCCTCCGGGATCGCCGCGACGGCGAGGGCGATGCCGGCCTCTACCATCAGGAAGGCATCCTTGCCGGTCGCCACGCCGATCCCGACGATCGCCACCGCCAGGATCAACGTCGCCCAGAGCAACTGGGTGGACAGATGGGAGAGCTTGCGCTCGATCGGCGAATTGCCGGTGCCGGCTTCGGCGACGAGCGCCGACACCCGGCCCAATTCGGTGGCGAGGCCGGTACCGACGGCGACGGCGAGCGCCGAGCCGCGGGTGAGGGCGGTGCCCTTGTAGAGCATCGAGCGGCGGTCGCCGAGCCGCGCCTCGTGCGGCACCGGCTCGGCGGATTTGGCGACGGCGACGGATTCGCCGGTGAGGGCGGATTCGTCCGCTTCGAGATTGGCGGCGTCGATGAGGCGCAGGTCGGCCGGAACGCCGTCGCCGGCGTCGAGCAGTAGAATGTCGCCGGGCACCAGCTCGTCCGCCGGGATGGCGCGTTCGTGGCCGTCGCGGCGCACCCGGGCGGTAGGGGTTTCCAGCGCGCGGAGTGCCTCGATCGAGCGCACGGCACGGTATTCGGTGACAAATCCGATCAGCGTATTGATCGCGAGGACGACACCGATGGCGATGGCCTCCTCGAACTCGCCGAACCAGGCGGCAAGCAGCGCGGCGCCGGTGAGGAGCAGCACGACCGGGCTCTTGATCTGGTTGAACACGAGGCGGAGCAGGCCGGCCGCCTTGCGGACCTCGATGGTGTTCGGCCCGTAGCGGTCGCGGCGGGCCGCCACCTCGGCCTCTGCCAACCCGCGCTTCGGGTCGACGCGCTGTTCGGCCAGCACCGCCGCGGCTGTGCGCGCGTGA
>JAKAJW010000277.1 GCA_021813645.1 Pseudomonadota bacterium
AGTTCGACCCCGATCGCGGCGTGCGGTTTTCCACCTATGCGGTCTGGTGGATCCGCGCCGGCGTGCAGGACTACGTCATGCGCAACTGGTCGATGGTGCGGACCGGCTCGACCTCGTCGCAGAAGGCGCTGTTCTTCAACATGAAGCGGGTGCAGGCGAAGCTGGAGCGCCAGGCCGCCGCGCGCGGCGAGACGCTCGACGCGCATCAGCTGCGCGCCCGGATCGCCACCGAGGTCGGCGTGCCCCTGGCCGATGTCGAGATGATGGAGGGGCGGCTCGCCGGGTCCGATTTCTCGCTGAACGCCACACAATCGGCCGAGGACGAGGGCCGCGAATGGATCGACGCCTTGGAGGATGACGGCGCCCAGGCGGCCGAGTTGGTGGCCGATGCGCATGATTCCGAGACCGTGCGCGAATGGCTGGCGGCGGCTTTCGCCAGCCTGCCGCCGCGCGAGCGCTACATCCTGGAGGAGCGCAAGCTGCGCGACGAGCCGCGCACGCTCGAGAGCCTCGGCGAGGAGCTGGGCCTGTCGAAGGAGCGGGTGAGGCAGCTGGAGGCGGCGGCGCTTGGCAAGATGCGCAAGAACCTGGAAGGGCGCGGCAAGGCGCTGGAGGATTTCCTGGCCTGAGGTTCGCGGCGCCACCGGGCCGGTGACGTTGCCACGCCGGTGCCGGAACGGGGCCGTGCCTTGTGCGGGGCCCGCCCGCGGCCTAGAACCGGGGTAGGGCAGCGGGCGAGGCACTCATGCTGGACGGCAAGCGCATCCTTCTGATCGTCGGCGGTGGCATCGCGGCCGTGAAAGTCCCGGATCTGATCCGGCGGCTGCGCGAGCGCGGCGCGGCGGTGACCCCGGTTCTGACCCGGGCGGCGGAGGAATTCGTCACCCCGCTGTCGATCGGCGCCCTGGCCGAGGCGAAAGTGCATCGCGCGCTTTTCGACCTGACCGCCGAGGCGGAGATGGGCCATATCGAGCTGTCGCGCGCCGCCGATCTGGTGGTGGTCGCGCCGGCCACCGCCGATCTGATGGCGAAGATGGCGGGCGGCCATGCCGACGATCTGGCCTCGACCCTGCTGATGGCGACCGACAAGCGGGTGCTGATCGCCCCGGCGATGAACCTGCGGATGTGGCAGCACGCGGCGACCCGGCGCAACCAGGCGCAGCTGGCGGCGGACGGCATCCTGAGCGTGGGACCGAACGAGGGCACGATGGCCTGCGGCGAGTTCGGCCCGGGCCGGATGGCCGAGCCCTTGGAGATCGTCGCGGCGATCGAGGCGGCGCTGGCGGTCGGGCAGCTGGCGGGCAAGCATGTCGTGCTGACCTCGGGGCCGACGCATGAGCCGATCGATCCGGTGCGCTACATCGCCAACCGGTCCTCGGGGGCGCAGGGCGCGGCGCTCGGCCGGGCGCTGGCGGGCTTGGGCGCGCGGGTGACCTTCGTCACCGGGCCGGCGTCGGTGCCGCCGCCCGCCGGCGTGCATGTCGTGCGGGTGGAGACGGCGGCCGAGATGCTGGCGGCGGTCGAGGCGGCGCTGCCGGCCGATGCGGCGGTCTTCGCCGCGGCGGTGGCGGATTGGCGGGTGGCCAATGCCGCCGGCTCGAAGCTGAAGAAGGACGGCACCGGCAAGGCGCCGGCGCTGGATTTCGCCGAAAACCCCGACATCCTGGCCACGGTGGCGCGGATGGGGCCGGGCCGGCCGCGGCTGGTCGTCGGCTTCGCGGCGGAAACCGACGCGGTGCTGGAGAACGCCCGGGCCAAGCGCGAGCGCAAGGGCTGCGACTGGATCGTGGCGAACGACGTGCGACCGGCGACCGGGATCATGGGGGGCGCCGAAAACGAGGTGAGCCTGGTGACGGCGGCAGGCGTCGAGACCTGGCCGCGGCTGGCCAAGGACGAAGTGGCGCGCAGGCTCGCCGTGCGGATCGCCGAGGCGCTGCGATGAAGGGGCCACGATGACGCCGGTGCTGCGCGTGCTCTGGGAGGATTGGGCGGACCGCACGCTGCCGCTGCCGAGCTACGAGACGCCGGGGGCGGCGGGCGCCGATCTGCGCGCCAACCTGCCGCCCGACAGCCGGGCGGCGGGGCTGCGGCTGGCGCCGATGCAGCGGGCCGTGGTGCCGACCGGGCTGCGGGTGGAGATTCCGGCCGGGTTCGAGATGCAGATCCGGCCGCGCTCCGGTCTGGCGCTGAAACACGGGATCAGCCTGCCCAACACGCCGGGCACCATCGACAGCGACTATCGCGGGCCGCTCGGCGTGCTGGTCGTGAATCTCGGGGCCGAGGTCTATGTGATCCAGCACGGCGACCGGATCGCCCAGGCGGTGGTGGCGCCGGTGGTGCAGGCGCGCTTCGAGCCGGCCGAGGCGCTGAGCGCGACCGGGCGCGGCAGCGGCGGTTTCGGCTCGACGGGGCGGCGATGATCCTGGTGCTGGCGGTGGCCGCCGGGCTCTGGGCGCTCGGCTGGGCGATGGGCGCGCCGGTGCGGGCGCGGGTGCTGCTGGTGGCCGGGCTGATCGGCGGCGCGATCCTGGTGCAACTCGTGCTGCCGCCGGGCCATCCCTTGCGCCAGGCGACCGGCGGATCGGCGCAGGCCTGGCTGGTGCTGCTGGGCGCCGCCGCCCTGGCCGCCGCCTATGCCGCCGGTCTGCGTTGGCTGAAGGCGCGGGCGCCATCGGCTGCGCCACCTGCTGCGACCGCCGCCGGCGGGCGGGACGACATCGACCGGGACGCGCCGTTCGACGCGGCAGAGATCGACCGCTACGCCCGCCACATCTTTCTGCGCGAGATCGGCGGGCCGGGGCAGCGCAAGCTGAAGGCGGCGCGGGTGCTGGTGATCGGCGCCGGCGGGCTGGGTGCGCCCTCGCTGCTCTATCTGGCGGCGGCCGGGGTGGGGACGATCGGCGTGCTGGACGATGACCGGGTCGACCGCTCCAACCTGCAGCGCCAGGTGATCCATTCCGAGGCGGCGGTGGGCCAGCCCAAGGTCGCCTCGGCGGCGGCGGCGATGCGGGCGCTCAACCCGCATGTCCGGGCGGTGCCGCTGGAGCGGCGGCTGACCGCGGAGAATGCGGCCGAGCTTTTCGCGGACTACGATCTGATCCTCGACGGCTCGGACAATTTCGACACCCGCTATCTGGCCAACCGGGCCGCGGTGGCGGCAGGCAAGCCCCTGCTCTCTGCCGCGATCACGCAGTGGGAAGGGCAGATCAGCCTGTTCGACCCGGCCCACGGCACGCCCTGTTACGAATGCATCTTTCCGACCCGGCCGGCGCCGGGCCTGGTGCCCTCCTGCGCCGAGGCCGGGGTGGCGGGGCCGCTGCCGGGGGTGTTGGGCTCGATGATGGCGCTGGAGGCGGTGAAGTGGATCACCGGCGCGGGCAAGGTGCTGGCCGGCGAGATGCTGATCTATGACGGGCTCTGGGGCGAGACGCGCAAGCTGGCGCTGTCGCCGCGGGCGGATTGCCCGGTCTGTGGCGCGCGGCACCGGGCGACGGGCTGAGGCAACGAGCTGAAGCGGCGGGCTGAAGCGGGATTTTTCGCCGCGCGGCCGCCGGGCATCTGGCCTCCGCGGCCCGGCAGGCCTAGCTTAACCGGCAAAGGAGAAACCCGATGACCAATCCGCTGCTGTCCGACTGGGGCGGGCCCTTCGCCCTGCCGCCCTTTGCCGAAATCCGCGATGAGGATTTCGGCCCCGCGTTCGAGGCCGCGCTGAAGGCGGCGCGCAAGGCGGTGAAGGCGATCGCAGAGAACGACGCGCCGCCGCGGTTCGACAATGTGATCGAGGCCCTGGAGCTGTCGGAGGCGCTGCTCGACCGGGTGTCGGGGCTGTTCTTCAACCTGGCCGGCGCCGATAGCAACGCGGCGCGCGAGGCGCTGCAGCGCGAACTGGCGCCGAAGCTGGCCGCCTTCGCCTCGGAAGTGACGATGAACAAGCGGCTCTTCGCCCGGATCGAGGCGCTATGGCGGGACCGTGCGGCCCTTGGGCTGAGCGCGGAGCAGTTGCGGGTGCTGGAGCTCTACCGGCGGATGTTCGTGCGCGCCGGGGCCGAGCTCGACGGCGCCGAGGCCGTGCGGCTGAAGGCGGTGAAGGCGCGGCTTGCCGTGCTGGGCACCCAATTCTCGCAGAACCTCTTGGCGGAAGAGCGCGATTGGGCGATGCCGCTGACCGAGGCCGATCTGGAGGGGCTGCCGGACTTCGTGGTGGCCGGCGCCAAGGCGGCCGCCGAGGAGCGCGGCCTGATGGGCCATGTCCTGACGCTGAACCGGTCGCTGATCGTGCCGTTCCTGCAGTTCTCGCCGAAGCGCAAGCTGCGCGAGACCGCCTATGAGGCCTGGGTGGCGCGCGGGGCGAACGGCAATGCGCATGACAACCGGGCGATCGCGGCGGAAATCCTGCAGCTTCGCGCCGAGCGGGCGCGGCTGCTGGGCTACCCGAGCTTCGCGGCCTACAAGCTCGAACCCGAAATGGCGAAGACGCCGGCGGCGGTGCGCGAGCTGCTGATGCGGGTCTGGGCGGCGGCGCGGGCACGGGCAGAGGCGGATGCGGCGGCGCTGACCGCGCGGATGCATGCCGACGGCCTCAACGGCGAGTTGGAGGCCTGGGACTGGCGCTACTACGCCGAGGCACGGCGCAAGGCCGAGCAGGATTTCGACGAGGCGGCGCTGAAACCCTATCTGTCGCTCGACGCGATGATCGGCGCGGCTTTCGCGGTGGCCAGCCGGCTGTTCGGGCTGGAGTTCCGCGAGATCGGCGGGCCGTTCTATCATCGCGACGTGCGCGGCTGGGAGGTGACCCGCAAGGGCCGGCATATGGCGGTCTTCCTAGGCGACTATTTCGCCCGCGGCGCGAAGCGGTCGGGGGCCTGGTGCTCGGCGATGCGGGGGCAGCGCAAGCTCGGCGGCGAGGTGCGGCCGATCGTGGTCAACGTGTGCAACTTCGCCAAGCCGCCGAAGGGCGAGCCGGCGCTTCTGTCCTATGACGATGCGCGGACGCTGTTCCACGAATTCGGCCATGCGCTGCACCAGATGCTGTCGGACGTGACCTATGGCTTCATTTCCGGCACCTCGGTGGCGCGCGACTTCGTCGAGTTGCCGAGCCAGCTCTTCGAACATTGGCTTGAGGTGCCGGAGGTGCTGCAGGCGCATGCCCGGCACGTGGAGACCGGCGCGGCCATGCCCGAGGAGATGCTGCGGAAGGTGCTGGCGGGGAGCACCTATGACCAGGGCTTCGCCACGGTGGAATATGTCGCCTCGGCACTGGTCGATCTGGCCTTCCATGAGGGTGCCCCGCCGGCCGATCCGATGGCGAAGCAGGCGGAGGTGCTGGCCGAGCTTGGCATGCCGAAGGCGATCCGGATGCGCCATGCGACGCCGCATTTCGCCCATGTGTTCTCGGGCGACGGCTATTCCTCTGGTTATTACAGCTACATGTGGTCGGAGGTGATGGACGCCGATGCCTTCGCCGCCTTCGATGAGGCGGGCGATGCCTTCGATCCGGAGGTGGCCGAGAAGCTCGAGCGGTTCATCCTGTCGGCCGGCGGTTCGCAGGAGGCGGATGCGCTCTATCGCGCTTTCCGCGGCCGGATGCCGGGGGTGGAGCCACTCCTGAAGGGCCGCGGCCTGCTGGAAACCGCCTGAGCCCGCGCGGCGCTCAGGGCCGGTAGACGTCCTTGTGGATGATGACGTCGGAGCCGGGATAGGCTTCGAGGATGGCGCGGCGCAGCGCGGCTCCGATGGCATGAGCCTCGGACAGCGGTTGGTCGCCGTCGAGTTCGATATGGATCTGCACGAAGAGCTTCGAGCCGGCCGTGCGGGTCTTGATGTCGTGAAAGCCGCGCACGCCGGGCCAGCCGGCGGCGATGCGGGCGATCTCGGCGGAGATCGCCGGGTCGGCGGCGCGGTCCATCAGCGCGTCCCAGGCCCCGCGGCCGACCCGAAGCGCGCCGAGGATGAGGATGGCCGCGGCGCCAAGCGCCACCACCGAATCGATCTGGGCGAGGCCGAGCGCGGCCGCCGCCCAGAGCGATAGCAGAGCGCCGAGGTTGAAGATCAGATCGCCCCGGTAATGCAGCGAATCCGCCTCGACCACGCGGCTGCCGGTCTGCCGCAGCACCCGGCGCTGCCAAAGCACCAGGGCGCCGGTGAGCAGGATCGAGAGCGCCATCACCAGCATGCCGCGGCCCTCCTGCTGCAGCGGCGCCGGGGTCGGGGCGAGCAGGCGCGCGACCGCCGCCCAGCCGATCACCACGCCGCTGAGGCTGACGAAGACTGCCTGGCCGAGCGCGGCCAAATCCTCGGCCGAGCTGTGGCCGAAGGCGTGGTCTTCGTCGGGTGGCCGGGCGGCGTAGAGGATCGCCAGGAAGGCGGCCAGCGAAACCATGAAATCCATCGCGCTGTCCGCCAGCGAGGCGGCGACCGAGAGCGCGTTGGTCTCCGATAGCGCCCAGAGCTTGAGCAGCACCAAAAGCCCCGCCACGCTGGATGAGGCGAGGCCGGCCGAGGCGTTCAGGCGGGTGCCGGGCGGCAGCGACATCGGAGGCAGGGCGGGCTAGGTTGGATTCGGGCCGCTAGATTAGTGCCGTTCGGCGGCGAAGGGAACGTCGGCCTCAGCCGAACATTTCGTTCGGCAGGACGCCCCAGATCCCGCTCCTTTGCACCCAGCCGGCATTGGCGTCGGCGCTGACCCGGCACCAGTCCTTGCGGGCGGCGTGCAGCCGGGCGATCACGTTCTGCTCGGCGCGGGCGATCACCGGGGATTGGGTGTCGGGCAGGGCGTAGAAGGTCACCTGCGGCTGGACCACGATGACCGTGCGCAGGCCGGAGATCAGCGTGTAGTGGATCCAGCCGCCGAGCCCGTCGTGATCCTCCACCCGGCGCCAATGCTCGAACTCGCCGGTCAGCTTCAGCGGCATGCCTTCGCGGGTGAAGACCCAGTCGATCCGCTGGGTCAGCGAAGGGCCGCGGCGGGCGTTACCCTCGTTGCCTTTCAGCGAGACGAAACGCGGAATCGGCAGATGGGTGACCGGCCCGAACTCTTCGCTGCGCGCCGGTTGCGACGCGCCAAATGCCAATCCTCCGGCGGCCAGTGCCAGAAAGTTGCGACGGATCATTGCCTTGCCTGCCTTCCACCGGGGGCGCGCGTGTTGGCCTTGTCCCGGATGCCTTGCCCGGCGGCGCTTGTGCCGCGCCGCTCTATCGGTCAGTTTGCCACCAGGCCTGCCGATTGCAACCCGAAGGAGGATGCCGTGCCCGCTGAGCGCCTGACTGTTGTCGTGACGCGACGCCTGCCGGACGTTGTCGAAACCCGGATGAAAGAGCTCTTCAACGTCGAGCTGCGCGAGCCGGACCGCAAGATGAGCCGCGAGGAGCTGGTGGCGGCGATGCGGCGCGCCGACGTGCTGGTACCCTGCATCACCGATCAGATCGATTCCGCCCTGCTGGCGCAGGCGGGCGAGCGGCTGAAGCTGATCGCCAATTACGGCGCCGGGGTGGATCACATCGACGTGGCCTCCGCCCGCCAGCGCGGCATCCTGGTGTCGAACACGCCGGGCGTCGTCACCGAGGACACCGCCGACATGGTGATGGCGCTGATCCTGGCGGTGACCCGGCGGATCCCGGAAGGGCTGGCGGAAATGCAGAAGGGCGACTGGAAGGGCTGGGCGCCGATGGCACATCTGGGCGGTCGGCTGGGCGGGCGTCGGCTCGGCATTCTCGGCATGGGCCGGATCGGCCAAGCGGTGGCGCGGCGGGCCCGCGCCTTCGGGCTGCA
>JAKAJW010000173.1 GCA_021813645.1 Pseudomonadota bacterium
GCGCCAGCGGCTCCGGTTCGAGCGGCCATGACATGGGCGAAGATCATAGTCAGAATGGCGGCAGCAGCGGCGACTCGCATAGCGGGGATTCGCATGGTGGTGACTCGCACGGTGGTGACGCGCACGGGGGCGACTCGCATGGCGGTGACTCTCATGGCGGCGGGTCGCATGGGGGCGACGACTGAGCCGGCCACGGCGCGCAGCGGCCGTCCCCTCGGGGGCGGCCAGAGGCTACGGAGGGAAAGGAATGCAGCGTCGTAGGGTGTTGAGCCTTGCCTGCGGCCTGATCGTCTGCGGTCTGACCGACCCGGCGATTTCCTGGGCCGACGCCGGCTACGCGACCGAAATCGAAAAGGAGCTTCGCCGCTTGGGCTTCTCCAAGATCCAGGTGCATACGACCTGGCTTGGCAGGACCCGGATCGAGGCGGAAAGCCGGACCGAACATCGCGAGGTGGTGCTGAACCCGCATACCGGCGAGATCCTGCGCGACTACACCGCGCCGCTGAGCGGCAAGGGCAAGGTCCAAGAGGACCTCTTGGGCAGCAAAGGGGGCGACGGCAAAAGCGGTGGCTCCGACAGTGGCAGAAGCGGCTCCGGCAGCAGCGGGTCCGACAGCAGCGGCTCTGGCGGAAGTGGGTCGAGCGGAAGTGGATCGAGCGGCGGTGGTTCGGGCGGCAGCGGCAGTTCTGGCGGCAGCGGATCGAGCGAGGGCGGCTCGAGTGGCAGTTCGGGCGGCGGAGGCGATGGGGGCTCTGAAGGCGGCGGCTCGGATGGCGGCGGCTCTGGTGGGGGCGAGAGTGGCGACAACTAGGGGCCGGAACTGCCGGCGGGCTGCAAGCGGGGCGAAGCCATAACCGCCGCGGCGGCGCGGGGCGCCCAAAGCAAGGAAACAGGAGCCATGGCCCCTTGAGCAATACGATCTTCGTCGCCGTCGCCTTGGTCGTGCAGGTTGTCTGCGCGTTTTTTTTCGTTTCTGACATCGTGATTTCAGTGCTTGGGCTCAACGTCACGCCGATCCGTTGGGAGACCAAGGAACTCCTGGAGATCGGCGCGGCGCTCGGCCTGTTGCTGGGGGTGATCCTGGGGGCGATCGCGCTCTATCGGACGGTGCGTCGCCACGCGGAGGCGGAACGGCGGTTGCGGGCGCTTTCGGGCGCCTTTCTCGACCACCTCGATCAACGTTTCGCCGATTGGGGGCTGACCCCGGCCGAGCGCGACGTCGCGCTGTTCGCCATCAAGGGGATGAACACGGCCGAGATCGCCAAGCTGCGGGCCACCTCGGAAGGCACCGTGAAGGCGCAGACGGCGGCGATCTACCGCAAGGCGGGCGTCACCGGCCGGCCGCAGCTGCTCAGCCTGGTGATCGAGGAGTTGCTGCTGGTGCCGGCCCCCGCCGCGGCGGCCTGAGCGGTGGGCTTCCCTCCGGTTTCGCGCTGACATATGCAGGGGCATCACAGCAGGGGAGCCGGGATGACCACGGATGCCGAAATCGTCGCCACGCTGTCGCGGGTGACCACCGCCACCATTACCACCGTCCTGCTGAAGAAGGGGCTGCGCAACGTCTGGCTGCGCGGCGCCAAGCCCTTGCAGCCGGGCCAGCCGCGGCTGGTCGGCCGGGCCTTCACGCTGCGGTTCGTGCCGGCGCGCGAAGATCTGGCGACGCCGGAATCCTGGTCTTCGCCGACCTCGACCCGGGCCGCGATCGAAGCGATGCCGGCGGGCTGCATCGCGGTGGTCGATGCGATGGGGGTGACCGATGCCGGCATTTTCGGCGATATCCTCTGCGCCCGGATGGCCAAGCGCGGTGTGGCCGCGCTGATCACCGATGGCGTGGTGCGCGACGCGGAAGGCGTGCGCGGCACCGGCCTGCCGGTCTGGTGCCAGGGTGCCGCAGCACCGCCCTCGGTCGCCGGGCTGACCTTCGTCGGCTGGCAGCAGCCGATCGCCTGCGGCGGCGTCGCCGTCTTTCCCGACGACGTCATCGTGGTCGATGACGATGGCGCGGTGCTAATCCCGGCCGCCCTGGTGGGCGAGGTGATGCAGGCCGGCGTCGAGCAGGAACGGCTGGAAGCCTGGATCATGTCCGAGGTCGAGGCCGGCGTGCCGTTGCCGGGCCTCTATCCGCCGAATGCCGAGGCCAAGGCGCGCTACGAAGCAAGCAAGGGCTGAGCCGCCGCCTGAACGGCGCGCAGAGTGCGACCGGCCCTGCCCGGAAAGCGGGCAGGGTGAGTCGCGCCCGGCAAGCGACGCCTATCCTCTGGGCGACAGGGTCGCGTTTGCCGGGCATTTGGGCGAGATCGGGCGCGAGTCCGGGCGCTGCGGCGCCACCGCCCCGCTGTGAACGGCGTCACGTCGGTGTCACAGGAAATTGCCGCGATTGCGAAAAGGGCGCGGAAATGAGCAGAGCCTCTCTCTGCCCGGTAGGGTGGCGGGCGAATCAACCTCAGCACACGAGAATTTGATCTGGATCAAACCCGCTGCGACATGTCGCACCCTTCCATTCGGGCCCCAGTCGCGTCCAAAGGAGGCCAGTTTTTTCGCAAGGTTAAAGGAGAGGCGCATGAACGGGCTTGGGACAGGGCCAACGGCGCGGGGGCCCCGTCGGGACCTGCGAGCGTTGAAGCTGCTGATGGTCGGTGCGGTCGCTCTGCTGTCCGGTTGCGTCGAGCACGGGGTGACTTTCATGTCGCCGGCAGGGCCTGTCGCCGCGGCGCAGCGCGACCATTTCTGGCAAGTGACCTGGATTTCGATGATCGTCGTGCTGCCGGTCATCATCGGCGTGCCGTTGCTGGCCTGGCACTATCGCTATGGCAATTCCAAAGCGCGCTACAGCCCGAACTGGGATTTCTCGCACGCGCTGGAATGGGTGATGTGGCTGGTGCCCGCCGCCGTCGTGGTGGTGCTGAGCGTGCTGCTTTGGGACAATACCCACAAGCTCGACCCCTACCGGAAGATCGCCGCCGCCAAGCCGCCGCTGCAGGTGCAGGTGGTCGGTCTCGACTGGAAATGGCTGTTCATCTACCCGGAATACCATGTCGCCACGGTGGGCGAGATGGCCTTCCCGCAGGATCGCCCGGTTGAGCTGACCCTGACCACCGACACGGTGATGCAGAGCTTCATGATCTCGGCGCTCGGCGGTCAGATCTACGCCATGCCGGGGATGACCACGAAGCTGAACCTGGTGGCCGACCATGTGGGCCATTTCGACGGCGACAACACCCAGTACAACGGCGACGGCTTCGCCGATCAGCACTTCACCGCGGTGGCGATGACCAAGGGCGACTTCGACGCCTGGCTGTCGAAGGTGCAGAACGACGGCGTGGCGCTGAACACCCTGGCCTATGCCAAGCTCGGCCAGAGCACGACCCCGGAGCAGGTCCGCGCGGAATTCGGCACCCAGGCGATGCCGCCGCATGTCACCTACTTCAACGATGTGCCTTCCGGCCTCTTCTCCAACATCGTCAACCGCTATCACTCCGGCGCGCCCGTGCATGCGGCCCAGCAGCCCGGTTCGGTTGCCTATAACGCCCAGAAACTGGGCGAGTAAGGAACGTTGAGATGAATCTGACACAACCTTTCTGGCCAGCGGTTCTGGGTCGGCTCGACCTCGACTCGCTCGATTTTCTGAAGGTCTTCTTCCACCCGACGCTGAACGACGTGATCCTCTCGGGCGCCGCCTGGGCGGTGCTGGTCGGCGGCGTGCTTGGCGTGGCCGTCCTGAGCTACTTCAAGCTCTGGGGCCCGATGTGGCGCAACTATCTGGTGAGCGTCGATCACAAGCGGATCGGCATCATGTACATCGTGCTCGCGCTCATCATGCTGGCGCGCGGCGTGGTGGAAGGCGTGGTGATGCGGACCCAGCAGGCCGACGGGCTTGGCGGCGGTTTCCTGTCGGCCAACCACTATGCCCAGCTGTTCTCCACCCATGGCACGATCATGATCTTCTTCATGGCGATGCCGTTCCTCACCGGGCTGATCAACATCGTCGTGCCGCTGCAGATCGGTGCGCGCGACGTGTCCTTCCCGATGCTGAACTCGGTCTCGCTGGGTCTGACCGTTTCGGGCGCCGCGTTGATCATGATCTCGCTGGTGCTGGGCGAGTTCTCGACCGGCGGCTGGACCGCCTATCCGCCCTATACCGAGATGAGCTTCCAGCCGGGCGTCGGGCCTGACTACTGGATCTGGTCACTGATCCTGGCCGGGGTGGGTTCGACCCTGACCGGCATCAACTTCGTGGTGACGATCTTCAAAGAGCGCGCCCCGGGGATGACGCTGATGCGGATGCCGATGTTCACCTGGACCGCGCTCTGCGCCTCGATCCTGCTGATCTTCGCGCTGCCGCCGCTGACCGTCGCCGCGCTGATGCTGGCGGCCGACCGCTACCTCGACTTCCACTTCTTCACCAACGCCCTCGGTGGGAACATGATGAACTTCGCCAACCTGGTTTGGCTGTTCGGTCACCCCGAGGTCTACATCCTCATCCTGCCGGCCTTCGGCGTCTATTCCGAGATCGTCGCGACCTATTCCGGCAAGCGGCTCTACGGTTATGGCTCGCTGGTGGTCGCCACCATGTCGATCGCGATCCTGTCCTTCACGGTCTGGCTGCACCACTTCTTCACCATGGGCCAGGACGCCAACGTGAACGCCGCCTTCGGCATCGCCACGATGCTGATCGGCATTCCGACCGGCGTGAAGGTCTATGACTGGATGGCCACGATGTATCGCGGCCGGGTGCGGATGACCGTGCCGATGATCTACCTGTCCTCGTTCATGGTGCTCTTCGTGCTGGGCGGTCTGTCGGGGATCATCCTCGCCAACCCGTCGATCGACTTCCAGGTGCACAACACGCTGTTCCTGGTGGCGCACTTCCACAACATGCTGATCCCCGGCCTGCTGTTTGGCATGCTGGCGGGCTACACCTACTGGTTCCCGAAGGTCTTCGGCTTCCGCCTGAACGACCGCTGGGGCTACATCTCGGCCTATAGCTGGATCGTCGGCTTCGTGCTGGTGTTCTTCCCGCTCTATGTCGTCGGCCTGATGGGGATGACCCGTCGCACGGTGTCCTATGTCGATCCGGCCTATCAGCCCTGGATGCTGATGTCCGGCGTGGGGGCGATCTTCGTCACCGTCGCGCTGGCGGCGCTGGTGGTGCAGCTCTACGTCTCGATCCGCGAGCGCAACTACACTCGCGACATCGGTGGCGACCCCTGGGATGCGCGCACGCTGGAATGGGCGACGCCCTCGCCGCTGCCGGCCTACAACTTTGCCGTGATCCCGCATGTCCACGCCCGTGAGGCCTTCGCGGTCGCCAAGGAAGCGGGGCGCGGCTATCAGGAGCCGACCGGCTACGCCGACATCCATCTGCCGGGCGACACCTACATGGGCGTCATCATGGCCGTCTTCGGCACCGCCTTCGGCTTCGGCATGATCTGGTACATGTGGTGGCTGGCCGTGGTGTCCTTCGCGGTCATGGCGGTTGCCTTCATCGTGCGCGCGCTGCGCGGCGATCGGGCTGCCATCACCATCCCGGCCGCCCAGGTGGAAGCCGAGCACAAGGCCTGGCTGGCCCAGGTCCGCACCGTTACCCCCGTCACCCGCGAGCGCGAGCTCGAGCATGCCAACCACGGCGTCGCGGCGCCGGAGACTAAGGAGGTCGCGGCATGAGCCACGCAGCGACAATGGAACCCGCCGGGCAGAACCCCGGCTTGACCTTCGGCGCCGAACACGCGCACGACCACGACCACGCCGGCAAGGCGCTCTCGGGGTTCTGGCTGTTCATGATGAGCGACCTCATCATCTTCGGCCTGTTCTTCGCGACCTATGGCACCATGCTGGTGCCGATGTCCTTCGCCGGCGGGCCGACCCCGAAGGAACTGTTCGAGATCCCCGGCGCGGCGATGGAAACCGCCGCGCTGCTGACCTCGACGCTGACCTTCGGCTTTGCCTCGCTGGCGGTGAAGTACAACTTCGCCAAGGGCAAGGTGCTGGGCTGGCTGGCGATCACGCTGGCGCTGGGGATGGTCTTCCTGGGCCTCGAGATCAGCGAATTTGCCCGTATGTTCGCCGAGGGCGCGGTGCCGCAGCGGTCGGGCTTCCTGTCCTCGTTCTTCGGCCTGGTGCCGCTGCACGGGGCCCACGTCACGGCGGGTTCGATCTGGCTCATCATGATGATGGTGCAGATCGCGCGCGGCGGGATCACCGACTCGGTGCGCTCGCGGCTCGCCCGGCTGGCGCTGTTCTGGCACTTCCTCGACATCATCTGGATCGGGATCTTCTCGGTCGTCTATCTCGGAGGGCTCGCCTAATGTCCGCCCCGCACAACCTGAGCCCGGCCGAGGCCTATCGGCACGATCTCAAGGGCTATCTGACCGGCTTCGTGCTTGCCGTGGTGTTGACCGTGATCCCCTTCGCCATGGTGGCGAAGGGTGGCATGAGCTTCAACACGGTGATCGGCACGATCGTCGTGCTGGGCCTGATCCAGGTGGTGGTGCATGTGCGCTACTTCCTGCACGTCGACCTGAGCCCGGAGCGGCGCGAGGATCTCTACATCATCCTGTTCTCGGCGCTGCTGCTGTTCATCATGGCGGCTGGCACGATCTGGATCCTGGCCAATCTGCAGGACCGCATGATGGGCGGTGTCGACATGGGCACGATGCACATGGAAAGCGGCTCTGCCGGTTCCTCGATGAGCGGGATGCAGATGAACGGCACCACCATGAAGATGGACGGCGCCGCGAAGAACTGACGCCCCCTCGCGCGGTCGTGACTTGCGACCCGCGGGCGAAAGCGACCACCAATGGACAGGGCGGCTTCGGCCGCCCTGTCCTTTTTCGGCAAGATGGGAGGAGGCCGAGATGACCCGTGCCCTGGCTTTGCTGTTCGTCCTGGCCGCCGGGCCCGCGCTGGCCGACGGCGGCGCGGCGGCGGCGCTGCAGCTCATGAACCCCTGGATCCGCAGCGTGATCCCGGCCCGGCCGGCGGCGGCCTATTTCACCCTGAAGAACCTCGGCGGGCAGGACGTCACGCTGACCGGCGCCAGCTCGCCCGGCTGCGGCGCGATGATGCTGCACCGCACCGTGCGCGCGAACGGGGTGGAGAAGATGCTGCCGGTCGACCATGTGGCGGTGCCGGCGCATCAGGCGCTGAGCTTCGCCCCGGGCGGCTATCACGTGATGTGCATGATGCCGGCCAAGGCGGTACATCCGGGCGGCACGGTCCCGGTCAGCCTGCTCTTCGCCGACGGCAGCAAGCTGACCGCGCCCTTTCCGGTGAAGAACGCGATGGGGAAATAGCCGGCGGCCGGCTGCGGCGGCGCCGGGGCTAGAGCAGCCCGCGCAGCCAGCTGCCCAGGCCGCCCCCGCCGCCGGCGATCAGCCGACGCAGATCGGCTTCGGTGCCGGTGATGTCGGGCTGGGCGGTGCCGAGCGAGGTGACCAGCAGCCGGACGTGGCCCTGGCGGTCGAAGGCGAAGATCGCCGAACTGTGGGTGACCTCGTAATGCGTCGGGTCGGGCGAAGGGGTCACCGAATAGGTCACCCGGTAGCGCCGGGCGAGGGCGGCGAGGGCGTTCGGCCCGGCGCGCATCCCCTCGACCTCGGGCGCGAATTCTGCGGCGTATTCGTTCAGGACCGGGGCCGTGTCGCGGTTCGGATCGACGGTGACGAAGAGGAAGCGGACGTTCTGGGCGCGCCGGCCGAGGCTGTCGAGGATGGTGGCGACGTTGCCGAGCGTCGTTGGGCAGACATCGGGGCAGAAGGTATAGCCGAAA
>JAKAJW010000367.1 GCA_021813645.1 Pseudomonadota bacterium
AAGGCGATCCGCGCGCTGCGCACCTGGCCGTCTTCCACGGTCACGTTGAAGCAGCCGCAGACCGCCGAAATGTCCTGATCGAAACGCTTGGACAGCTTGTAGCAGCGCAGGCCGGGCGCCTGGGCAGGAAGCGTCACCGCGGCGACGAACTCGCCCGGCCTGCGGTCCTGTTTGCGATAGTCGAGAAAGAAGTCCTCGAGTGCCAGCTCGCGCATGTCGTCGCCGCGACGCAGATGCAGACGGGCGCCAAGGGCGATCAGCGCGGGCGGGCCGTCGCCGATCGGCGAGCCGTTGGCGATATTGCCGCCGAGCGTCGCGGCGTTGCGCACCTGCAGCGAAGCGAAGCGGCGCAGCAGTTCGGCGAAGTCGGGATGCAACTCGACCATCGCCGCGCGCAGCGCCTCGATGCTGACGCCGGCGCCGATCGCGACCAGATCGCCGCGCCGCTCGATCTGCTGAAGGTCGGCGGCGCCTCCCAGGAAGGCGACCGGGGCGAGATCGCGCAACTGCTTGGTGACCCAAAGCCCGACATCGGTGGCGCCGGCGATCAGCACGGCGTCCGGATGGTCGAGATACCAGGCGGCCAGCTCATCGGAGTTCTGCGGGCGAAAGCTAGGGGTGCCGGTCCCGGAGCCCTTGGCGGACGGGGGCTCGGCCGTGTCGGGGCGCCCCGAGGGCTTTGGCGCCGAGGCCAGCGCGGCGAGCGCCTCGCGGTCGGCGCTCATCCAGTCGGGCACCGGCATTGCTGCGGCGGCCTCGGCGGCGCGCAGGATCGGAGCGTAGCCGGTGCAGCGGCAGAGATTGCCGGCGAGCACGTCGTCATGGTCGCGCCTTCCGTCGAGATGGGCGGTGGCGAGGGCGACGACGAAGCCCGGCGTGCAGAAGCCGCATTGGCTCGCATGATGCGTCACCATCGCGCTTTGCACCGGATGCGGGGTGCCGTCCGGACCCGCGATACCCTCCACCGTGCGCACCGCCTTGCCGTGCAGTTGCGGCAGAAACAGCAGGCAGGCGTTGAGCGCCCTGCTGCCGGCGGCATCGGTCACCATCACCGTGCAGGCGCCGCAGTCGCCTTCGTTGCAGCCTTCCTTGGTGCCGCAGAGCCCGCGCTCGTCGCGTAGGTAGTCGAGCAGGGTGCGCGTCGGCGCCGCCGCCGTCAGATTGACCGGCGTTCCGTTCAGGAGAAACGCGATCTCCGCCATGGTCTTGACCCGCCGCCTTCTCCCCGTCCAAGGCCGTTGCGCGCCCGCCCGATGCGGCGTAAAGCGGAGCGCGCGCCCCCGTGTTCGTGACACGCCCCTTATCTTTCATGAAGCCGGGGCAGGTGCGATATGGCAAGAACAACTTTTCGCAGCTGCCGGGAAGGAGTTTCACGTTTTGCCGAAGAATTCCTCGGATCGCTGCGGCCTCCGTCACAGGTCTGCGCCGTGACCCTCGCGCCCGCGACGGCATCCGCCCGGATCGGGATGGCGGGGCTGGCCGTACAGGCGGCGATCCTGGCGTTGGGGGCGCTGCTCTGGCTGGCGTCGAGCCGTTACCCGGCCGAGATGCCGGCGATCGGGCCCTACGACTTCGCGCCGACGATCTACCTTGCGATCGCCTTCACCGGCTTCTGGTATCTTCGCGGCCTGCGGCGGCTTGCCTCTGCGGACCGCCCGGCGACCTGGCGCCAGGCGTGCTTCCTGGCCGGGCTGGCGCTGCTTTATGTCGTCACCCAGACCGGGCTCGAATATCCGATGCAGCGGATGTTCTTCCTGCATCGCATCCAGCATGTCGTGCTTCACCACGTGGGTCCGGTGCTGATCGGGCTGAGCATGGCGGGGCCGGTGATCCTGGCCGGCGGTCCGAGCTGGCTGGCGCGGCTGGCCGCCAGCCGGGCGGCGCGCGGCACGATGCGGGTGATCCAGCAGCCGGTGCTGGCGACCGTTCTGTTCTCCGGCTCGTTCTACCTCTGGCTCTGGCCGCCGCTGCACTTCGTCGCCATGCTGAGCCGGCCGCTGTATGAATTCATGAACTGGACCATGGCGGCGGACGGCATCCTGTTCTGGGCGATGGTGCTGGACACCCGGCGCTGCCCGCCGGCCCATGCCCGCTTCGGCACCCGGGCGGCGCTGGCGGTGGCGGTGATGTTCCCGCAGATCGTACTGGGCGCGGTGATCACTTTCGCGACCCGCGACCTCTATCCGTTCTATGCGTTTTGCGGGCGCTATTTCCCCGGCATCTCGGCCGTGACCGATCAGCAGATCGGCGGTATCGTCATTTGGATCCCGCCGGCGATGATGAGCGCGGTGGCGCTGATCGTGGTGCTGAACAACATGCGGCGGGCCGAGGCGCGGGGTGGCGATTGACGGCGGCCGGACGGCACGGTTAACTCGACCCTGTCGTGCGGGAGCTCTCGATGATTGGATTGCTCGGCCAGGCCCATGTCGGGCTGTTTCTGACCGCCTCGCTCGCCTTCCTGCTGATCCCGGGGCCGGCGGTGCTCTATATCGTCGGGCGCTCGGTGGCGCAGGGGCGCGGGGCGGGGCTTGTCTCGGTGGCGGGCATCCATGCCGGCACCCTAGTGCATGTCGCCGCCGCCGCGCTTGGGGTATCGGCGCTGCTCATGGCCTCCGCCACCGCCTTCGAGATCGTGAAGTTCGCTGGCGCCGCCTATCTGATCTGGATCGGTCTGCGCCGGCTCTTCGGGGCCGGCAGTGAAGCCGGCGACGCGGGGCTGCGCCGGGCGAGCCATTGGGGGCTGTTCCGCAATGGCTTCGTGGTCAACCTGCTGAACCCCAAGGTGGCGCTGTTCTTCCTGGCCTTCCTGCCGCAATTCGTGGTGCCGGCGCGGGGCGCGGTCGCCGGGCAGATGCTGGGTCTTGGGCTGCTCTATGTTGCGCTCGGCTTCGTCACCGACGGCGCCTATGCCCTGGCGGCGGGCACCGCAGGGGACTGGCTGCGGCGCAGCCGGGGCTGGCTCGGTTTCGAGCGCTACGTGAGCGGTACGCTGTTCATCGCCCTGGGGCTGGCCGCAGCGGTGGCCGGCGGGCGGCAGAGGTAGGGGCGATGCGTGCCGGGATGATCGCGTTGGCTGTCACGACGGCCTTGGTGCAGGCGCCGCCGGCAGCGGCCCGGGATGGTGCCGCGGTCTGGGCCGCGGCCTGTGCCCGTTGTCATCGCAGCGCGGGCCAGTTGGTGCCCGCGATCCCGGCGACGCCGGCCAACCGGGCCGCCTGGCTCGACGGCTTTCTGGCCAAGCACCATGCCCGTGATGCGGCGGACCGCGCGGCGGTGATCGCCTGGCTGCTGTCTCAGGCGAAGGAATAGGCCAGGAGCAAAGCGGCGATCACGGCCCAGAGGGCGGCGATGCCGGCCAGGATACGTCGATCCTTGGCGGAAAGACTGCCGGCATCGTAGCTGAACCTTTCGTAGCCGATATGCGACAGCGGCACGCCGAGTCCGGCGAGGCAGTCGGTTGCCATCGTCATCATCGGACCGGGGCCGCAGAGCAGGACGTCGCATTGCTGCGGGTCGAGCCCGACAAGGGACATGCGCAGGTGTCCCTCGGTCAGGGGGGCCGGCCCCATGCCGGCCGCGGCGGCGCCGCGGTCGGCGAGCAGCAGCGGCTCGATGCCGAGCGCGTCGCAGGCGGGTCCGTAGAAGGCGGGCGGCACCATCGCCTCGGGGCTGCGGCCGGCATAGATCAGCCGAACCGGGCGGCGGCAGCCGACGCGCGCAAGGTCGGCCAGGATCGACAGCACCGGAGCGATGCCGACGCCGCCGGCGATCAGCAGGATGCCGCCCGGGCCATGCGGGTCGAGGCCGAAGCTGCCGTGCGGGGCATCGAGCGCGACGCGCGTGCCGGGCGGCAGCGCGCCGATCCGGCGGGTGAAGTCGCCGGCCTCCTGGATCAGAAAGCGTAGGCGCGGCTCGCCCGGGGCGGAGGCGATGGAGAACGGATGGTCGTAGAGGGGCAGGCGATGGCCGGCGAAGGCGAGCCAGGCGAATTGGCCGGCGCGGAAGTCCAGGTTCTGGCCGGGCGGCGGGTCGAGCGTCACCTCCCAGAGCCGTTCGGCGACCAGGCGGGTTTCGGCAGCGCGCCAGTCGGTGGCAGGGGAGGCCCGCAGCCGGCGGGCGTAGACGCCAAGCGCAGGCAGGCCGACCCCCGCGGCGAAGATGAGCCAAAGCGTCGGACTTCCGGCGAGGCCGCGCCCGTCGGAGAGGATGTGCCAGAGCAAAGCGCCGCACAGCGCCAGCGCGCCGAGCGCATGGCTGGCGCGCCAAAGCTCGTAGCGGATCGGCAGCCGGTCGCGGAGCAGCGCGAGGACAACCAGCAAGGCGAGCAGGGCGAGCGCCGCCCAGGCCTCTGCCAGATCAGGCTGCAGCAGCATGTCGAGCCGGCGGGCCAGCCGATGCGGCCGCTCGGCGTCAGGAGGACCGACCAGCAGGGCCAGATGGCCGAGCGCCAGCACGAGAGCCGCCGGCGCGGCCCATTTGTGGAAGGCCATGGTGACGTCGATGCCGATGCGGCCCGAGATCGCCTCGAACCGGCCGCTGGAGATCATTTGCAGGAAGATCATCACCGCGGCCGCGATGCCGCACCCCGCAGCAGCGCGCATGCCGACGCGCTGGTGTCCGGTCGTCCAGCCGAGGACCATCGGCAGAAGCACCGCCCCGGCATAGAGCGCCGCCAGCAGCAGTGGCGGCAGGCCACGGCGGGGCGGGGCGTAGGACATGGCGCGGCACCTCGGGCTTGGACCCTGCGAGCGTTCCGCCAGCCGGGGCGAAAGTCAACGCTGCAAAGCTTGCGCCGGCGACGGTCGGCTATTCCGCGGCGGCGTCCTGACGTTCTTCCGTCATGGCGCTTATCGCCACCGGCGCGGGCGCAAGTCGCAGCAGGACGAAGCCGAGCACCGCGGAGATCGCTGAACCGACCAACACGCCGAAGCGAACCTCGTTGAGGTGCAGGGCGTCGTCGAAGCTCAGCGAGCCGATGAACAACGACATCGTGAAGCCGATGCCGGCGAGGCAGGAGAGGCCCCAGATATGGTGCCAGCTGGTGCCCTCCGGCAGCTGGGCGGCGCGCAGCTTGATGAGCAGCCAGGTGGTGCCGAAAACGCCGGCCTGCTTGCCGAGCACCAGGCCGCCCGCGATGCCGAGCGGCAGTGCCGAGACCATGTCGGCCGGAGTGAGGCCGCCAAGCGAGACGCCCGCGTTGGCAAAGGCGAAGATCGGCACGATCAGATAGTAGACATAGGGCGTCAGCCCGTCTTCCAGCGCGTGCAGGGGCGATTTGCCGAAACGGTCCTTGAGCGGCACGAAGAAGGCAGTCACCACGCCAGCGAGCGTCGGGTGAATGCCGCTTTCCAGGATCAGCACCCAGAGCACCGCGCCGATCAGGATGGTCGGCGCCACCCGATGCGCGCCGCTCCAATGCCGCCAGGCGAGCGCGGCGAGCGGCACGACCGCCATCAGCAGGAAGTCGGTGTGCAGTTGCTGGGTATAGAACAGCGCGATGATGACGATCGCGCCCATGTCGTCGAGGATGGCAAGCGTCAGCAGGAAAACCTTCAGCGCCGGCGGCACCCGGCGGCCGAGCAGCGCCAACACGCCGACGGCGAAGGCGATGTCGGTCGCCGCGGGGATCGCCCAGCCGCGTTGGGTGACCGCATTGCCCGCATTAATCGCGAGAAAGATCAGCGCCGGCGCCGCCATGCCGCCCACGGCGGCGAGGCCGGGCAGGATCACGTCGCGCGGGTTCTTCAGCTTGCCCTCGACCATCTCGCGCTTCAGTTCGAGCCCTATCAGAAAGAAAAACACCGCCATCAGCCCGTCGTTGATCCAGAGGATCAAGGGTTTGGACAGTCCGTGATCTTCGATCAGGACGGAGACCTTCACCTCCAGGAGCGTGTTGTAGATCGCTGCGAAGGAGGAATTCGCGACCACCATGGCGAGCGCGGCGGACAGGATCAGCAGGATCCCGGGGACGGCATCGCTTTTCAGCAGGCGGCTCAGGGCGCTCGTCGGGCTCATTCGGCGTCTCGTCTCGCGGGGAACTGGGTCTTGGGTCGAAATAGGCCCTCGGGCGGGGCTTGTGAAGGCGCAAGGCGCCGTTAGGATGCGCCGCATGAGCGAAGGCATGTATCTCGACCATCTCGCGGTGACGGCGGAAAGCCTGGAAGAGGGCGCCGCCTGGGCCGAAGCCGCGCTTGGCGTGGCGCTGGTCCCGGGCGGCACACATGCCGCGATGGGCACGCATAACCGCTTGCTGCGGTTGGGAGATGTCTATCTGGAGGTGATCGCCATCGATCCCGCAGCCGCCGCGCCGGGTCGGCCGCGCTGGTTCGCCATGGATCGCTTTCGCGGCCCGCCGCGCCTGACCAACTGGATCCTGCGCTGCGACGATCTGGCCGCCGAACTGGCGCAAGGGCCCGCCGGCCTGGGCGCCCCCTTGGCCTTCACGCGCGGCGATCTGGCCTGGCAGATGGCGGTGCCGGCCAATGGGATGCTGCCCTTCGGCGGCCTGTTTCCGGCGTTGATCCAGTGGCAGGGCGCCGCCCACCCGGTGGCACGACTGCCGGAGAGCGGCTGCCGGCTGGTCCGTCTGCGTCTGTCGCATCCCGACGCGCCGGCTTTGGCGGCGGCGCTGGCCGGCCGGTTGACGGAACCGCGGCTGGAGATCGTGCCCGGCTCGCCCGGGCTTGCCGCCGAGATCGCGACGCCTTCGGGGCTGAGAGTGCTGGCATGATCCGCCCAGCCCGACCGGAGGATTGCATGGCGATCGCTGCGCTGTGGAACCCGATCATCCGCGACACCGCGATCACCTTCACCACCGACGAAAAGAGCGCCGAGGGCCTGGCCGCGACCCTGGCCGAGAAGGCCGGCGCAGATTTCCCCTTTCTCATCGCCGAGGCAGGGGAACTGCTGGGCTTCGCGACCTATGGCAGCTTCCGCAACGGACCGGGCTACCGGCGCACGGTGGAGCACACGATCATCCTCGCCCCGCAGGCGCGCGGCCGCGGCATCGGCCGGGCCTTGATGGCGGCGCTGGAGGAGCACGCCCGCGCCCGGTCGATCCATTCGCTGATCGCCGGGGTCAGCGGCGAAAACCCCTCGGGTCGCGCCTTCCATGCAGCGATCGGCTTCGCCGAGATCGCCGTTCTGCCCGAAGTCGGCTTCAAATTCGGGCGCTGGATGGATCTTGTGCTGATGCAGAAGCGGCTCGGCTGACAGCGCCGCCGGCCGCCGCTATGCTGCCCGCATGTCGATTTGGACCCGCATCACCGAGGCCCTCGCCGCCCTCGCCAATGGCGAGGGACTGGCCGCCTTCTTCGCTCGACCGAAGCCGGCGGACCGTTCGGTGGCCTTCACCATCGCGGTGATCGCGCTTGGCGCCAAGATGGCCAAGGCCGACGGGCGGGTGACGCGCGACGAGGTGACCGCTTTCCGCGAGGTCTTC
The DNA here is from genome assembly GCA_021813645.1 of Pseudomonadota bacterium. Lineage (GTDB taxonomy): Bacteria > Pseudomonadota > Alphaproteobacteria > Rhodobacterales > Rhodobacteraceae > Solirhodobacter. The sequence continues at coordinate 7,442 of JAKAJW010000367.1, forward strand.
GTGATCCCGGAGACCGAAGAGGCCAACGCGGCGCGGGTGTTCAATCTGGCGCGGCAGGACGTGGCGGGGTTCGAGACCTACGCCCGTCGCATCCGGCGGATGTTCGAGGACGATGACCGGGTGCTGACCGACCTGCTCGAGGGACTGTTCCACATCGCGGTGGCCGATGGCGAGTACCACCCCAAGGAGGACGCGTTCCTGCAGTCGGTCGCCGGGGCTTTAGGGCTGGGCGATCGCTGCTTCCGGGCGATGCGGGCGCGCTATGTCGAAGGCGCGCCGCGCGACCCCTACGACGTGTTGGGC
>JAKAJW010000168.1 GCA_021813645.1 Pseudomonadota bacterium
CGGCTCGCCGAGGCCGCCGCCGCCGCCCAGGCCGCGCATCGGGCCGCCTGCGACAAGCTGAGCGCCGCGCGCCGCGCCGCCGCGCGGCGGCTCGACGCCGCCATGGCGACCGAACTGCCGCCGCTGAAGCTCGAACGCGCCGTCTTTGTCACCGAACTCGCCGAGGCCGAACCCGGCCCCGAGGGCGCCGATGCGGTGGCCTTCACCGTGGCGACCAACCCCGGCGCCCCGGCCGGGCCGATCGACCGGATCGCTTCGGGGGGCGAGCTTGCCCGCTTCCTGCTGGCGCTGAAGGTTTGCCTGACCCGCAACGCCACACCGGTCACCATGATCTTCGACGAAATCGACCGCGGCGTGGGCGGTGCCACCGCCGATGCGGTCGGCCGCCGGCTGGCCGCGCTGTCGCGTGAGGCGCAGGTGCTCGTCGTCACCCATTCGCCGCAGGTGGCGGCCCGCGCCGCGCATCACTGGCGGGTGGAAAAACGGGTGCGCGCCGGGATCACCCTGTCCACCGTCGCCCCGCTCGCGCCGGCGGCGCGGGTCGACGAGATCGCCCGCATGCTGGCCGGCGACACGATCACCGAGGCCGCCCGCGCCGCGGCCCGCGCCCTGCTCGCCGGCTGAGCGGCGCGGCGATGGGGGGCGGGGTGGCGAACCAGGACCGGCAAGCCCGCCCGTTGCGCCAGGTCATCGCCGCGGTGGCGCTGGCCAATCTGCTCTACTTCGGCCTGGAGGCCGCGGTGGCACTGGCGATCCGCTCCGTCTCGCTGTTCGCCGACAGCGCCGATTTCTTCGAGGATGCCGCGGTCAATTTCCTGATCCTGCTGGCGCTCGGCTGGTCGCCGAAGGCGCGCGCCCGGCTCGGCATGGCGCTGGCCTTCGTGCTGCTCTTGCCCGCGCTGGGGACGCTCTGGGCGCTCTGGCAGAAGGTTGCGGCGCCGAGCGTGCCAGAGCCGGTGCCGCTGACGCTGACCGGGTCGGGGGCGCTCTTGGTCAACTTCGGCTGCGCGCTGGCGCTCGCCCGGCAGCGCCACCGCGCCGGCTCGATCACCCACGCGGCCTTCCTGTCGGCGCGCAACGATGTCTTCGCCAATCTCGCCATCATTGCCGCCGGCCTGGTGACGGTGCGCTGGCCCTCGATCTGGCCCGATCTGCTGGTCGGCCTCGGCATCGCGGCGATGAACATCGACGCCGCGCGTGAGGTCTGGCAGGCGGCGCGGACGGAACAGGCCGCCCAACCCTAGCCGGCCAGGTCGGTGCAACGTCGGTGTAAAATCGGTGTCAAATCGGTGCGCAATCGGTATGCCGATTTTCCTGCCGCCGCAGCGGCTTGCGCGCCTCAGCCGCCCTCGGTGGTGAACTGCGCCGAAACCGCCACCCAGCCCGATGCCTGGCGCACCAGCATGGCGATCAGCACCGTGGCGATCCGCCCGGCGTCCGTGCCGTCGACATTGCGGATGCCGGACAGCACGAAGCGCTGATGCGCCACCGCCGCGCCGGGCCCGATCGGACGCAGCTTGGCCCGTCCGGTCACCAGCCGGGCCTTGGCGAAGGCGCCTTTCCACTCGGCCTTCAGGATGCGCTCGATCGCCCCGCGGCCCTCGGCCCAACCGCCTGTCAGGCTTAGAAAATCCGCATCCTCGGCGAAGAGGGCGCCAAGCGCCGCGGCGTCCTGGGCCAGCCAGGCCTGGGCGAAGCTGCGGGCGAAGCCGTCGGCGCTTTCGGCCCCCATCAGTTGCCCCGGACGAGCTTGCCGGGGTTCAATAGCCCCGAGGGGTCGAGCGCCCGCTTGATTTGCCCCATGACGTCCCATCCCGCGCCGTGCTCCTGTTCCATATAGTCGAGCTTGCCCATGCCGATGCCATGTTCGCCCGTCACCGTGCCGCCCAGCCGCAACGCCCGCTCCGCCATCCGCGCCGCCAGCCGTTTCGCGGTCTCGGCCTCGGCGGCGTCGCCCGGCGTAACCAACAGAACCGCATGGAAATTTCCGTCTCCGACATGGCCCAGGATGGGGCCCGGAATGGGCGAGGCGGCGATATCCGCGCGGGTCTCTTCCACCGCCTCGGCCAGCCGCGAGATCGGCACGCAGACATCCGTGACCCAGGCCTGGCAGCCGGGCTTCAGGGCCAGGCAGGCGTAATAGGCATTGTGCCGCATCCGCCACAGCGCCGCCCGCTCTTCCGGTTTTTCGGCCCAGCGGAAGCCCTTGCCGCCGGCCTCGGCCACGATCTCGCCGAAGCGCTCGGCCTGCTCGGCCACCGCGGCGGGCGAGCCGTGGAACTCGACCAGAAGATGCGGCTCTTCCGGCATTCCAGCCTTGTCGCGCCGGTTGAAGGCGGCGACCGTGGCCGCGTCGACGAATTCGATCCGCGCCATCGGAATGCCGGACTGGATGGTGGCGATCACCGCCTCGACGGCCGGCGCCATTGCCGGGAAGGCGCAGACCGCGGCCGAGACCGCTTCGGGCTGGCCATGCAGTCGCAGGGTCAATTCGGTGATCAGCCCCAGGGTGCCTTCGGAGCCGACGAAAAGCCCAGTAACGTCATAGCCTGCCGAGCTTTTTCGTGCCGCCGTTCCGGTGCGGATCACCCGGCCGTCGGCCAGCACCACCTCCAGCGCCAGCACGTTATCGCGCATGGTTCCATAGCGCACGGCCGTGGTGCCGGAGGCGCGCGTCGAAGCCATGCCGCCAAGCGAGGCATTGGCGCCGGGATCGACCGGGAACATCAGGCCGGTGGCGCGCAGTTCGGTGTTCAGCGCCTCGCGGGTCAGGCCGGGCTGAACGCGCGCCACCATGTCCTCGGGGCGAACCTCCAGCACCGCAGCCATGTGGGCGAAATCCACCGTCACGCCCCCTTTCAGCGCCAGAGCGTGGCCCTCGAGCGAGCTGCCCTGGCCCCAGGCCGTCACCGGCAGACCATGGCGCGCGCAGATGGCCATCAGCTGGGCGACTTCGGCAGTGCTTTCGGGATAGGCCACGGCGTCCGGCGGCAGCGGCGGGAAATGCGTCTCGTTGCGGCCATGCGCCTCGCGCTCTGCGGCGGAGAGCGCCAGCCGGGGGCCGAGCAGCGCCTGCAATTCGTCCAGCGCATCGGAGGGCAGAGCCATCGCAACCTCTCGTAACCGGGCAATACCGCGGCATTGTCTGGCAAATGGGGCGGGCGGGCGCAAGCCGCGGCGGCGGCAGGCAGGGGCTTTCCGCCGGCCGGTCAGATGCGTTCCAGCGTGACCTTGCTCGGGTAGAAAGCCAGATGGCCGGCAATCCGACCGAGTGCATCGTTCGGGGGCTCGTAACTCCACGCGGCATCTTCGATGCTGCCGGATTTCGTGACGATGGAATAGTAGCTCGCCTCGCCCTTCCAGGGGCAGTTGGAGCGGGTCGGCGAAGGCTCCATGAAAGCCATCGCCACGTCTTCCTGCGGGATATAGAGGACTGGCGGAAAATCGCCCTCGGTCACTTCCAGCGCCGCCTTGCTCTCGGCGAGAATCGCGCCTCCGGCCCGAACGACATAGGTTCCGGGTGCCTTGGTAATGCGGATGTGGTCGGCCATGGCGGTCTCCTCGGCGGTCTCGTCAATCGAATGGGGTCAAAGCGGTTGGGTCGCGGCCTCCAGCCAGTCCAGGGCGGCGGCACTGACCCGCGGACCGATCCGCTCGCGCACCTCGCGATGGTAGGCGTCAAGCCAGGAGCGTTCCGCCGGCGATAGCAGGCTGGCGTCGATCAGGCGCCGGTCGATCGGCACATAGGTCAGCGTCTCGAAGCTCAGCATCGGCCGCGGATCGGCGCCCGGCAAGTCGGACGCGGGCTCCACCACCACGAGGTTCTCGAGGCGGATGCCAAAGGCGCCTTCGCGATAATAGCCCGGCTCGTTCGACAGGATCATCCCCGGTTCGAACGGCACCTCGGAAGTCCGCGAGAGCCGCTGCGGCCCCTCGTGGACCGAGAGGAAGGCGCCGACGCCATGGCCGGTGCCATGGTCGAAGTCCTGCCCGGCGAGCCAGAGCTGATAGCGCGCGAAAGGATCGAGGTCGCGCCCGGCGAGGCCCTTCGGCCAACGCAGGCGGGAGATCGCGATCATCCCTTGCAGCACCCGGGTAAAACAGGCGCGCGCTTCGGCGGGCGGCTCGCCAAGGGCGATCGTGCGGGTGATGTCGGTGGTGCCGTCGGGATACTGGCCGCCGGAATCGACCACCAGCAACTCGCCGGAGCCGAGCGGGCGGTTGGTCTCCTCGGTCACCCGGTAATGCATGATCGCGCCATGCGGGCCGGCGCCGCAGATCGTCTCGAAGCTGATCTCGCGCAGTGCATTCGTGGCACGGCGGAAGCCTTCGAGCTTGGTGACCACGTCGATCTCGGTCAACTCGCCCGGCGCATTGGCGTCGAGCCATGCGAGGAACTCCACCATCGCCGCCGCATCGCGCAGATGGGCGGTGCGCATGCCATCGATTTCGGCGGCGTTCTTGCGCGCTTTCGGCAGCAGGCAGGGGTCTTGGCCGGGCACGGTCTTGACGCCGGCGGCCTCGAGGATTTGCCAGACCGCCAGCGGCGCCGTGGCGCGGTCGACCCGCACCGGTCCTGCCAGCGCCTGCAGGGCCGCGGTGAAGTCGGCCGGCGGCGCCAGTGTCACTTCGGGGCCGAGATGCTCCTGCACCGCCGCGTCGAGCTTGGCGAGGTCGATGAACAAAGTCAGCCGGCCGTCGTCATGCAGCAGGGCGAAGGCGTGGACGACCGGATTGCGCGCCACGTCGCTGCCGCGGATGTTGAGCAGCCAGGAGACCGAGTCGGGCAGGGTGATTACCGCGGCCTTCTGGCCGGCTCCGCGCAGGTCGGCGGCCAGACGCGCGCGCTTGGCCTGGGCGCTTTCGCCGGCGAATTCCAGCGGATGCGGGATCGCCCTGCCGCGCGGCGGCGGCGGCTGATCCGGCCAGACCGCGTCGACGAAATTCTCGGTCGGTCGCAGGGTGATCGCGCTGCCTTCGAGCGCGGCTTCGATCTTGCCGATCTCGTCCACGGTGTGCAGCCAGGGGTCGAACCCGATCACGCCCTGGCTCAGTTTCTCCTTCAGCCAGTCGCCGGGTTTGACGTCGGGCCAGGGGACCGGTGTGAAATGCGCGAGATCGACCTGGGATTTCACCTGGACCCGGTAGCGGCCGTCGATGAACACGCCGGCGACCTCAGGCAGCACGATGCAGAACCCGGCCGAGCCGGTGAAGCCGGTCAGCCAGGCCAAACGCTCGTCATGCGGGGCGACGTATTCGCCCTGGTGGGCGTCGGCGCGGGGCACCAGAAAGCCGGTGAGGCCGGCCTCGGCCAGTTTGGCGCGCAGCGCGGCGAGCCGGGGCGGGCCCTGCTCGGGGCGGGCGGTGACGGTGAAGGTCTGGAACATCAGCGCCTCGCAACACGGCCCATCGCACGGGCACGGGCCTTGGGATCGGATTCGAAAAGTGCCGCCAATTGCTCGGTGATCGCGCCGGCGAGCTGCTCGACGTCGGTGATGGTGACGGCGCGCTGGTAGTAGCGCGTCACGTCATGGCCGATGCCGATGGCGATGAGCTCCACCGCCCGGCGCCGCTCCACCATCGCGATCACGTCGCGCAGGTGCTTTTCCAGGAAGTTCGCCGGGTTGACCGACAGCGTGGAATCGTCGACCGGCGCGCCATCGGAGATCACCATCAGGATCTTGCGCGCCTCGGGCCGCCCGGCGACCCGCCGATGCGCCCATTCCAGCGCCTCGCCGTCGATGTTCTCCTTGAGCAGACCTTCCTTCATCATCAGCCCGAGGTTCGCCCGGGCGCGCCGCCAGGGCGCGTCGGCGCCCTTGTAGACGATGTGGCGCAGGTCGTTCAGACGGCCGGGCTGCTGTGGCCGTCCGTTGGCGAGCCAGCGCTCGCGGCTTTGGCCGCCCTTCCAGGCGCGGGTGGTGAACCCGAGGATTTCCACCTTCACTTGGCAGCGTTCCAAGGTCCGCGCCAGCACGTCGGCGCAGATCGCAGCGATCGAAATGGGCCGGCCGCGCATCGAGCCGGAGTTGTCGAGCAGAAGCGTCACCACGGTGTCGCGGAACTCGGTGTCCTTCTCCTGCTTGAAGGAGAGCGGGGTGGTGGGGTTCGCCACCACGCGGGCAAGCCGGCCGGCGTCCAGCATGCCTTCTTCCAGGTCGAACAGCCACGAGCGGTTTTGCTGGGCTTGCAGCCGGCGCTGCAATTTGTTGGCCAGCCGCGACACGGCGCCCTTCAGGGGTTCCAGTTGCTGGTCGAGATAGGCGCGCAGGCGTTCCAGCTCGGCCGGCTCGGCCAGCTCCTCGGCCCGGATTTCTTCGTCGAAATCCGTGGTGTAGACGCTGTAGTTCGGATCGGCCTCGGAATGCGGGGCGGGCGGCGGCGGCTCCAGCGGCGCCTCGCCGTCGGGCAGCTCCGCCTCGTCGGACATGTCGGCGTCGGGTGCCTCTTCCATCGAGACCTGGGCCTGGCTTTCCTCCTGGGTGTCCTCCTGGCTCTGTTCGGGAGAGGCTTCGGAATCCTCGCTGTCGTCCTGGTCGTCGCCGGAGCTGTCGGGGTTCTCCTCGTCCTCCTGCGCCTCGTCCTGGCCCTCTTCCTCGGCCTCGTCGGGGTCCTCGCCGAGCTGGTCGCCATAACCTAGATCGGCGATCACCCGACGGGCCAGCTTGGCGAAGGCGGTCTGGTCGTCGAGCACGGCGCCGACCTGCTCCAGATCGCCGGACGCCTGCTGGTCGACGAAACCGCGCCAGAGATTGGCGACGTTCGAGGCGCCCTTGGGCAGCGCCCGCCCGGTAGCGAGTTCGCGCACCAGATAGCCGGCGGCGGTGGCCAGCGAGGCATCCTCGCGACGGGAGATCTGGGAATAGCCCTTGCGCTCGGCCTCATGGGCGATCTTGGCGTCGATGTTGCCGGCGGTGCCGGGCATCTCGCGGGCCCCCATCGCCTCGCAGCGCGCGGTTTCCATCGCTTCGTAGAGGTCGCGCGCCATCTGGCCCTGGGGGGCGTATTTCGCGTGGGTCTTGGTGTCGTGGAAGCGATGGCGCAGCGCGTAGGCATCCGCCGTGCCGCGCGCCAGCAGCACCTCGTCGCGGGTCATCCGCCGGCTGACCTGGGGCAGGCGGATGGTATCGGCGCTCATTCCCGGCGGGTCGACGGAATAGCTGACCGTCAGCTCTGCGTCGTGCGCCATGGTCTTGGTGGCCTCGGCGAGCGCCTTCTTGAACGGCTCGGCGGGGTTGTCGGGTTTCATCATCTGGGGCCCCGGAATTGCTTGCACAGAGGTAAAGCACCCCCGGCGGGCAGGGGCAAGCGGGGCCGGCGCCTATGCGGCGTTTTCGCGGTCGAAGCGGGTGCGGGCGGCGTCGATCCGGGTCCGGTTCTCAATCGTCCACTGCACAAGCGCGTGAATGGGGCACAGCAAGTCATGGCCGAGATCGGTCAGGGCGTAGTCGACGCGGGGCGGTCGGCTCGCGGTCACTGCACGGGTGACGAAGCCGTCGCGCTCGAGGTTGCGCAGCGTTGCGGTGAGCATCTTCTGCGAGATATTGCCAATTCCGCGGCGCAGTTCGTTGAAGCGCATCGGTCCGCCGCCGAGATAGCTCACCGTGAGAACCGACCATTTGTCGCCGATCCGCGAGA
>JAKAJW010000454.1 GCA_021813645.1 Pseudomonadota bacterium
GCTGGAATCGACCGGATCGTGATGTTGCTCGCCGACGAGGTGAACATCCGCGAGGTCATCATGTTCCCGATGAACCAGCGCGCCGAGGACCTGCTGATGGGGGCGCCGTCGGAGCCGACCAACACCCAGCTGCGCGAGCTGGGGCTGCGGATCGTGCCCCGCGACTGATCCCGTGTTCGACCGCCTCCGCGATCAGGGCTTCAACATTGAGACCCGCAACCACGCGGAGGCGATCCTCTCGGTCGATTTTCCGGCCGAGACGGCGGAACTGACGGCGGCGCTGGCCGACTTCCGGCTGTCGCCGGCGGAATTGATCGCCAGCGGCGGCGGCGAGGCGCCCTCGACCCAGCGGCTGCGCCACCGGCTGAGCGATGCCGGCTGGCGCAAGCACAACTTCCACATCCAGACGACGCTCGACGGTCTGCCGCTCGGCGCCGGCTCCAGCCACGAGATCGACCACATCCGGCGCAGCCCGCGCGGGGTTCTTGCGCTGGAGATCGAGTGGAACAACAAGGATCCGTTCTTCGATCGCGATCTGGAGAACTTTCAGCGGCTGCATGCGCAATCGGTCATCAGCCTCGGCATCATCGTCACCCGCGGCGCCTCGCTTCAGCAGGGGCTGGCCGCCACGGTGGAGGCTTTCCTGCGCGCCCACGGGCTGGAGAGCGAGGACGCGCTGCTGCCCTTCGGCATGAAGAAGCGCACCGACCGCCAGCGCGAGACCCTGGCCCGGCAGCGCGCCCGCGGCGAGGATTTCGCGGCCGCATTCGCTGCGAGCTTCACCGCCGACAAGTTCGGCCAGGCGACCACCCATTGGAGCAAGCTGGCGGAGCGGATCGCCCGCGGCGTGGGATCGCCCTGCCCGTTGTTGCTGATCGGGCTGCCGCTCGGCGTGCTGACCGAGCCGCCGCCGGCGCCCGAACTGCCGCCGCAACTGCTCTGAACCCCGGCAGGCTATTCGGCGGCGAGGTCCGAGCCCGGCACGCCCGAGTTGTAGGCGTAGGTCTTCCAGTCGGGCTTGTAATCGGCATCGGCCTGATTGCCCCAGACCGTCCAGCCGCGCCGCACGCCACGGCCGAAGAGCTCCAGATAGGGCCCCCAGGAACAGGCCTCGATCAGCTCGTATTGCTCGTCCGGCTTGCGCGAATGCTCACGCTTGCGGGTGGAGAGGAAATTCACCTGCCGCCGCCCGGGCGCCAGGGTGCGGGCGTTCTTGCCGCGGGTTCCGAACAGGATGATCTCGGTCACGTTGCGGAAATAGAACCCCACCCCGCGACCGTCGGAGCCGCCGTCCTTGCGCTCCTTGTGCCAGATCAGGTTCGACTTGTATTCGAAGCCCCAGGCCGACAGCACCTGCAGCCCTTCCGGCAGCAGCGCATTCGGCACCCAGAGATAGCAATGCGCCCGCTCCGCCAGATGCGCGGCAACCGGCAGGGCGCAAATCTCCTCCACGGTCAGCGTCGGATAGCGCGACAGCCGCTTATGCTCTGGCGCAACCTTGCCGGTGCGGTTGACGAATCGCCAAGGCGGATCGGCCAGCACGCAGCCGAACCGGTCGCCCCCGAGGAATTCCTGCAAGTCTTGTGCGGCGGATCGGGTCATATCCAACATATAGCGTCCTATTTTCCCCGGCGGGCAACCGGAACATTAGCGGAACATCGATGAATGCGCAATGAAGCCCTGGCTGGCCGCCAGCCGGGCCAGGGGCAAGCAACTTTCCGCGAGCCGCGGCCGAGGTCGTGTTTTGGCAACCGCATTCTGCTAACGCTGGTGACGGTCCTGCGCCGCTGTGGCGCCCTCGGTGAACCATGTCCGCGACGCGCGCCTTCGCCCCCGTTTCCCACTCGCGAGTCTAGCCGATGCCCGCCATCCCCACCCTCGCCGCCAAGCGCTTCGGCACCGGCCTTGCGGCCGGCCATCCCGCCCCTTCCGGCGCCGAAGATCTGTTGGCGGAACTGACGGCGCCCGACCGGCTCGCCCGCGAGTTTCCGGTGATCGGCAGCGCCGAGGTCTGGCGACAGAATGCGCAAATCCGCGATTTGAACCTGGCCGTGCGCGAGGGCTCGCTGGAGGCGCGCGACGCCCGATCGGCGCTGCGCCACACGCTCTACCGCCAGCGCGTCGAAGGCTATGTGCGGTTGCTGCAGCGGGCCGTGGCGGCGCCAACCGGGTTTCGCGAGCGGCTGCAGATGTTCTGGGCCAATCATTTCACCGTGGTGGACAAGACCGGCCAGTTCCCGAACGGCCCGGTGGCCTTGCAGGAAGACGCGATCCGGCCGCATCTGGCCGGGCCGTTCTCGGCGATGCTGAAGGCCGTCGAAACCCATCCGGTGATGCTGGTCTATCTCGACCAGGCCTATTCCACTGGCCCGAACTCCGAGCTGGGTCGGCTCGGCAAGGGCGGGTTGAACGAGAACCTCGGCCGCGAGCTGATGGAGTTGCACACGCTCGGCGTCGGCGCGCCCTATAGCCAGACCGACGTGCGCCAGCTGTCGCGGCTTCTCACCGGACTGTCCTACCGGCCCGGCACAGGCTTCGTCTTCGACCCCAAGCGCGCCGACCAGTCGAGCGAAGCGGTGCTCGGCAAACATTACGGCGGGCTCGGCCTGGAGCGGATCGGCGCGATCCATGCCGCGCTCGACGATCTGGCGACGCGGCCGGAGACGGCGCGACATGTCTCGACCCAACTCGCCACCTATTTCGTGGCCGACAAGCCAGACCCCGACCTGATCGCCCATATGGCCGGCGCCTGGCAAAGCTCGGGCGGCCATCTGGCCGCTGTCTATGCGGCGATGCTGGAGCATCCGGCGGCCTGGGCGACCGATTTCGCCAAGGTGCGGATGCCCTTCGACTATCTCGCCGCGGCGCTGCGCAGCCTGCCCGCCGGCCCCGAGGCGCTCGGCCGGCTCGCGCCCGGGCAGGACAACCGGCTTATCGTCAATGCGCTCGCCGTCATGGGCCAGCCGATCTCCGGCCCGCCGGGGCCGAACGGCTGGCCGCAGACCGATGCAGAATGGGTCCAGCCGCAGACGCTGGCCGCGCGGATCCAATGGGCCATGACGGCGCCCGGCCAGATCGCACCGGATCTGCCTGACCCGCGCGTCTTCGTTCAGACCGCGCTGGCCGATGCCGCGTCGGCCGAGCTTGTCAAAGCCGCCGCCCAGGCCGAAACCCGGCGGGAGGGCGTCGGGCTGATCCTCGCCTCTGCCGACTTCAATCGCCGTTAGGAGCCTGCCGATGTCCGCCGCCCCGCACGCCCCGCTGTCTCGCCGGCTGTTTCTGAAAGGCTCGGCGCTGGTCGGCTGCTCGCTCGCCGCGCAGCCCTGGATGACCACGGTGACCTTCGCCGCCGCTCCGTGGGACCATCGGCTGGTCATCATCATCCTGCGCGGCGCGATGGATGGACTCGACGTCGTGCGCCCGGTGGGCGACCCGGCCTTCGCCGCCTACCGTCCTTCGCTGATGCAGGGCGACCCGGTGCTGGGCCTGGCAGAGCGGTTCGCACTGCACCCGGCCCTGGCGCCCCTGATGCCGCTGTGGAAGGCGGGGCAACTCGGCTTCGCCCATGCCGTCTCCACCCCCTATCGCGACAAGCGCAGCCATTTCGATGGCCAGGACATCCTGGAGGCTGGCACCGGGCTCGATGTGCCAGAGCCGCAGGTGAAGGACGGCTGGCTGAACCGGATGCTGCAGGGCATCCCCGGGCTGTCGGCGGAAACCGCTTTTGCCGTCGGGCGCGACGAGATGAAGGTGCTGCTTGGCCCCGCCGCCCATTCCGAATGGGCCCCCGACACCCGGCTCACGCTGAGCGCCCAGTCGCGCCGACTGCTGGCGCGGGTCTATGCCGACGACCCGCTGTTTCACGCGGCCTCGGAACAAGCGATGGAATTGACCAGCCGGCTCGCCGCGCAGCCGGTGGAGGGGATGGCGATGATGCCCGGCCCCGCGCCGGCGGCGGATCGGGCCGACGATCAGATCGCCAGCTTCGCCGCGCAACAGCTGCGCGGCGCGACCCGGATCGCCGCCTTCTCGATCACCGGCTGGGATACCCATGCCGCGCAGCGCGCGACGCTGTCGCGCGTGCTGGGGCAGCTCGCCAGCACAATCCTGACCCTGCGGCGCGAGCTCGGCCCGGTCTGGGACCAGACCGCCGTGCTGGCGATGACCGAATTCGGTCGCACCGCGCGCGAGAACGGCACCCAGGGCACGGATCATGGCACCGGGGGGGTGCTGCTGATGGCCGGCGGCGCGATCAAGGGCGGCAAGGTCTACGGCCGCTGGCCCGGTCTCGCCGACAACGATCTGTTCGAGCAACGCGACCTGATGCCGACGGCGGATGTGCGCAGCTACGCCGCCTGGACGATGCGCGGGCTCTACGGTCTCGACCAGGGGGTGTTGGAGCGGACCGTCTTCCCCGGCCTCGACATGGGCGCCGATCCCGGCATCCTGCTCTGACCGACGCGCCCCGGGGCGCCGCGTGGCGTCAGCTGCCCAGGCCTTGGCCGGCGGCCGGCAAGACGACGGGCGCCACCGCGGTGGTCTCGCCCGCGTTGGGCGAGGCGGCGTCGGGGCGCGCCAGGCCGCCGGTTGCGGTGCCGACCGCCACGGCCAGCAAGGTGGACAGGCTGACAGCCAGCAGCACCCAGTCGAACACGGCCGCGCCGCTCTCCGCGCTGAGGAAATTTCGCCACGCCATGCGCATTTCGCAGCCTGCGTCCCACACGTACCCGGACGCTCGGCCCGCGGTGTTACTTGTTGATTTACGTCAGAATTACGGCAGCCGCGCCGGAGCGGCAAAGGAAAACCGGGCGACATTGTTGCCAAATCCGAGAAACTGCGGTTCTGTTCGACCGTTTGCCACAGGTCGGGCAGCAAGTCGGCGGAACGGACAGCGCATGATCGAGATCCCGAAATTCGGAACACCCCTGCCGGATTTCCGGCCGCCGCCGCCGCCCGGCCCAGATCGGCTCGAAGGCCGCCACGCCCGGCTCGAACGCCTCGACGCCGAGGCCCATGCCGCCGATCTGTTCCGGGCGAATTCGGCCTCGGACGCGATCTGGGACTATCTGCCCTACGGCACCTTCGCCACCCTGGACGCCTATCGGGGCTGGATGCGGGACATGGCCGCGCAGGCCGATCCGTTCTTCTACGCGATCCGCGACTTGGCGACCGGGCGGCTCGGAGGCGTCGCCAGCTTCCTGCGGATCGCGCCCGGCTCCGGCTCGATCGAGGTCGGCCACATCAACTTCGCCCCCGAATTGCAGCAAGGCCGCGCCGCGACCGAGGCGATGTATCTGATGATGCGTTGGGTCTTCGAGACGGGCTATCGGCGCTACGAATGGAAATGCGACTCGCTGAACTTGCCGTCGCGCCGCGCCGCGCAACGGCTCGGCTTCTCCTACGAAGGGGTGTTTCGCCAGGCGACCGTCTACAAGGGACGAAACCGCGACACGGCCTGGTTTGCCTGCATCGACAAGGAATGGCCGGCGCTGCGGCGGGCCTACGAGACCTGGCTCGCCCCCCAGAACTTCGATGCGCGGGGCCGGCAAATCCAGCGGCTGTCCGCGCTGACCGGGCCGATCCGCGCCAGTTCGGATCCCGCGCTCGGATCCTAGCGGCCGGCTGCCGCGACCCGTTCCACGCCGCCGCGCCCGCCCGCCGGTCAGCCGGGCGGCGGCGCGGCGCCCTGCGCCGGATCGCGATCCAGCCCATTGCCCTTGGCGAGCACCGCGGCGGGATCGTAGCGCGCCGCCGTCCACAGCGGGTTGCCCTTGGCCAGCCGGTCCTGCACCAGCCGGCGCACCTGGCCGAGCGCGCGTTCGCGCGCGTCGGGCGGCACCGAAGCCGGCAGGGTTTCGCGCGCGCGCAGACTGGCCGCGGCCGCCTCTAGCTGACCGTCCTGCGCGGTGCGGGCCACCCCCGACAGGAAGCGCGACACATAATCCTGTGTCGCGTCGTCGGGATGCCCGGTCAGGATGTCTTCCGCCATTGCCAAATCGTCCCGCAGCGCGATCGGATCGGGCGCCAGGACAGGCTCGGGCTTGGCCGGCCGGGGCCCGAGTTGGAGCGCCTGCTCGGGCAGCAGGGCCAATAGGATACGCTGGAAGTCCTGCAGCCCAGGCAAGGGCTTGTCGAGAAAGCCGTCCGCCCCCGCCGCCAGCGCCACCGGCCCCGCCAGCGGGTCGCCACTCATCCCCAGGATCGCGCTTGGCCGCGAAGGCAGGCGCGCCAGCCCGGCGATCAACTGCTCGCCCGGCCCGTCCGGCAGCCCGAGATCGACGATCAACACATCCGGCCGGTAGACCCTCAGGTGTCGATAGGCTGCGGCCAGCGAGTCCGCCCGCCGCAGCCGCGCGCCCGAGTGCTGGCACAGCAGCCGCAACGCCTCGCAGGCAAGGCGACTGTCCTCGACGACCAGAACGGTCAGGCCAGAGAGCGGCCGTTCCAAGGTCGGCCGCATCAGCGGGGGAAAGGCCAATGCGTCTGGCATGGCAGCCTCCTGTTCGGCGCGGCGACTCGCCCAGTGCGAGTCGTTGTCTTTCATTGAGCCGTGCAGTGGCTAACGGGCGGTAAACTTCTTGGTTTGTGCCCCATCGGCAGCGCTTAGCCCCTTGCGCGAAGGCGCCACCCGTCTCATAACGCAAATGTGAATAGGGGAAACAAATGCTCGGCCGACTGAACCACGTCGCCATCGCAGTGCCTGATCTCGAGGCAGCGGCCGCGCAGTATCGCGACACGCTCGGCGCCCGGGTCGACGCGCCGCAGGCCGAACCCGAGCATGGCGTCACGGTCGTCTTCATCGAATTGCCGAACACCAAGATCGAGCTTCTTCACCCGCTGGGTCCCGACTCGCCGATCGCCGGCTTTCTGGCCAAGAACCCGAGCGGCGGCATCCACCATCTTTGCTACGAGGTCGCGGATATCGCGGCCGCGCGCGACAAATTGCTAGCCAGCGGCGCGCGGGTGCTGGGCTCCGGCGAGCCGAAGATCGGCGCACATGGCAAGCCGGTGCTGTTTCTTCACCCGAAGGACTTCAATGGCTGTCTGATCGAATTGGAGCAGGCCTGATGACCTTCGCCAACGCCGCCCTGTTGTTCACGATGATCTGGTTTCTGGTCTTCTTCGTGGCGCTCGCCATTCCCTTCCGGACCCAGGCCGAAGCCGGTCGCATCGTGCCCGGAACGCCGGCCTCGGCGCCCGCCGGCATCAACCTCGCCCGCCGGGCGCGCTTCACCACCGCCATCGCGGCCGTGCTCTTCGCCTGCGCCTGGGGGGTGATCGAGCTCGACCTCAGCCACGGAAGCGGGCTGGGCGATCTGCCGATGTCTCGGACGACAGCCGTCGGATCAAATGGGTGAAGGCGGCCGCGCCCAGCACCGGCACGCAGAGATTGACCAGCGGCACCGTTAGCGGCACCGCGAGCAGCACGCCAAAACCCCAGACCTGGCCGAGATTGCGCCGCACCAGGGCGCGAGCCTCGCGCGCGGGAAGCCGCCGTGACGCGGCGCCCTGGGCGAAATCGCGGCCGATCAGATAGCCGTTCAGCGCCCAGAACAGTAGCGGCGCGAATGGGCCGGAGATCAAATAGGCCAGCAGAGCCGCCAGGTTCACCGCCAGGCTGAGCCCAGCCAGCC
>JAKAJW010000099.1 GCA_021813645.1 Pseudomonadota bacterium
GATCGGAAAGGCACCCGGGCCCGGCAGGTCGATCAGCAGATCCGCCCGCTGGGCCATCGCGAGCCCGAAGCGGCGCAGCGCCACCGGCCGCACCGGCTCGCCGTCGACCGCCACGAGCTGGCCGGAGAGCACGCCGAGATCGAGCCAGAACACCGTGGCGCTGGAGGCGTTCACCACGCGCAGCCGGACCCGGCCGCCCTTCTCCACCCGCACCACTTCGGGGTCGTCCAGCGTGCGGTCATTGGCAAGATAGGCGTCGAAATCGAAATCGTTCAGGTCCATCGCCATGCCGCCCATGCCCGACATCCCCGACATGCCGGACATTCCGCTCATGCCGGACATCCCCGACATGCCGGACATTCCGCCCATGCCGGACATTCCCGCCATGCCGCCGCCCGCCCCCGTCGCCTGCGGGGCAGCGCCGGTGACGGCGGCCATCACCTGTTCGGGGGGCGTGAAGCTGAATTCGTGCAGGAACATCACCACTTCCTGGCGGTCTTCGGCCTGTTCCTCGGCCGTGCGGACGATCAGCGGCGCCGCTAGCAGACGCAGTTCCTGCATCGGGATATGCGCGTGCATCCAGTAGGTGCCCGGGCGCGGCGCATAGTCGTAGCCGCGGGTCTCGCCCGGCTTCAACTTCGGCGCCGGCATGTCGGGCACCCCGTCCTGCACGTTGGGCGGAATCTGGCCATGCCAGTGGATGAGCGTCGGCTCCGGCAGGGCATTCGTCAGTTCGACCCGAAAGCGCTCGCCCGGGGTCAGGGTCAGGCCCTGGCTGCCGGAAGCGTTGCTCAGGCCCCACAGAGTTGCGGCGCGGCCGCCCACGTCGATCACGCGGGTTTCGGCCCGCAGCGTCAGGGGGCCCGCAGAAGCGGGGCCGCGGGCGGGCATTAGAAGGGGCATGGCGGAAGCCACGCTGGCGGCCAGAAAGCCGCGACGGGTTAGGTTCATGAGGGTCTCTCCATGCGCACGATGGCGCGGACACGAGGGCGCGGAAACAGAAACGGCGGATAGACTGCCGGCGTTCGGTCAGGAAAGAACGGGCTTGGGCGGTCGGCCCGGCGGTTCGTGCAGATCGAACCGGGCATAGCTGAGGATGGGCATGGCATAGGCCGCGCCCTCCAGCGCCATCGCCGGCAGGACCGGGGCCGAGGGCAGGATCGCGACATAGGCCAGGCAATGCTGCATGCAGCGCTCGAGCGCGGCGGTCGAAGAGCCGTGGCCCAGGCCGACATCATGCGGCATCGCCAACTGCGCCGACAGGGGCATCCACTCGGCATGCGCAGCCGGGCCCTGCGGCAAGGGGCAGATGAGCGCCGCCGCAGTCAGCACCGCCATCACCAGCCGCAGATATGTCGCCATGCCTCGCATGCCTTCTTCTAGCCGCACCCGAAGCCCTCGTCATCTGGCATTTGCGTCGCACGGTCGCCGCGCCGACAGCGCCGGCCCAGGGCTGCCCCGCTCAGCCCGCCTCGCGGAACGCGCCGCGGAAGCCCACCACCTCGCGCGCCTGGGCGTGGCCGGCGGCCAGCGCTGCCGCCGTGTCCTGCCCGTCGAGCAGCGCCGCCAGGAAGGCGCCGTTGAAGCTGTCGCCGGCCGCAGTGGTGTCCACCACCCGCTCCGCCGGCGGGTAGTGGCCGGGGGCCACCGCCGGATCGAGCGGCACGGGCCCCTTGGCGCCGCGCTTCAGGGCGCCCGCCGCCAGGCCGTAGCCGCGCAGCCGGGCCAGCGTCGCCGCCTCCTCCGTCTCGCCGAACAGCGCCTGCTCGTCATCGACCGAGGGCAGGCCGATGTCGGTCAGCCGCCAGAACCGGGCGATCCAGTCCCGCCCCGCCGCGGCCGAGGGCCAGAGCCGCGGCCGCCAGTTCGAATCGAAGGCGAAGCCCACGCCCCGCCCGCGCGCCGCGGCGAGCCAGTCGGCCAGCGCGCCGCGCACCGGCTCGGGCAGAATGGCGAGGGTGATCGCCGAGAGATAGATCAGATCGAAGCCCTCGAGCGCGGCGAAGCTGAGCCCCGCCTCGGCCTGGAACATCCGCCGCGCCGCCGAGGCCTCGCGCCAGTAGTGGAAGCTGCGCTCGCCCGCCGCGTCGGTGGTGATCGCGTAGAGTCCGGGCAGCCGCGCCGGATCGCGGACGATCCGCGCGGTGTCGAGCCCTTCCGACCGCATGAAGGCCAGCGCGGCATCGGAGAACGGATCGCTGCCCATCGCCGTGACATAGGCGACCTCGGCCGCCGGCAACGCGCGCTTGAGATAGATCGCGGTGTTCAGCGTGTCGCCGGCATAGGCGATGCGCGGGTCGCTCTGGCCGGGGCCGCGGAACGACAGCTCGATCATCGCCTCGCCGACGCAGGCCACCCGCAGCGGCCCATCCTTCTTCAACTTCACCGCGCAACCCCCCGATATTTCTGGGCAATGCAGACATGCGCCCACGCCCGACCCGGCACTGCAGCAAAGCCGCATCGCAGCGGGGCGTCAAGCCGGTTCAGCTGAAGTATTCGGGGTGGCTTTCGGTCAGTTCGGCCAGCACCAGCAGCACCGCGCGCAGATGCGCCTGGGTGGTGGAAATCGCCAGCTTCATGTCGCGCTGCTTCAGCGCGTCGAAGATCTGGCAATGCTGGATATGCAGCGTGTCGAGATGATCGTGGTCGCGCCGCCCGATCATCCGCAGCCGGTCGATCTGCATCTTCTCATGCGCCAGCACATGGGCGACGCGGGCATGGCCGGTGGCCAGCGCCAGCCGCTGATGGAACAGATCGTCCTCGGCGCGGAAGGCCTCGGCATTGCCGGCGTCGATCGCCTCCTGCTGGCGCACCAGGCAGGCGGTCAGATCGGCCTCCACCGCCGGGCTCATGCCGGTTTCGACGATGCGGGCGACATTGGCCACCTCCAGCGCCTCGCGCAGATAGCGCGCCTCGCGGATCTTCTCGGCATCGAGCTTGGTGACGAAATTGCCGCGGCTCGGATAGGTGACGACCAGGCCGGCGTCGCGCAGCTGCGCCAGCGCCTCGCGCACCGGGGTCCGGCTGGCGCCGAAACGCGCGCCCAGCTCGGCCTCCGACAGGGCGCAGCCGGGCGGCAGGTCCAGCCGCAAGATCGCCGCCTTCAACGCGGTGAAGATCTGCGTGCCGGCCGGCCGGGCCAGATCGATCTTCGGCAGCTGCAGCCGGCGCAGATCGACCGGCAGCGGCGCACCGGCCGGGCTCGGTGGGCCGGCGTCCTGGGCGGTTGTGGCGGTGGCGGCGCTCGGCTTCGATGCTGCGGGCATGGCGGACTCCTCGCCGCCTGTATACCGGCATTCCGGAATTTTGCAACCGCCCCAACCGTCGAAACCGGGCCGCGGCCCGGCCTGCCGCGCCGGCGTCAGCCGCCGGTCATATAGGGCATCACCACCACCTCGCTGTCGGGGCGGATTTCGGTGAACCAGGCCTCGCGATAGATACGGCCGTCGATCGCCATCGACACGCCGCGCTCGATCTGCGGGCGGAGGCCGGGATAGGCCTCCGCCAGTTTGTCGAGCACCTCCTTGAAGCTCTTCGCCTCAAGCTCGACCTCGGCCTGCCCGTCGGTATGGGCCCGGAGCGAGCCCCAGAGCAGGACCTTGACCATCTCAGGCGCTCTTGATCGCCTTCAACACGCGCGGCGGCGACATCGGCAGCTGCTGCAGCCGCTTGCCGACCGCGCGCGAGATGCCGTTCGAGATCGCCGCGAGCGGCGGCACGATCGACGTCTCGCCGACGCCGCGCACGCCATAGGGGTGGCCGGGGTTCGGGATCTCCAGGATCACCGCCTCGATCGGCGGCAGGTCCGAGGCGACCGGAACCCGGTAGTCGAGGAAGCCCGCATTCTGCAGCCGACCGTCGTCGCCGTAGATGTATTCCTCGTTCAGCGCCCAGCCGATGCCCTGGGCGGCACCGCCCTGCATCTGCCCCTCGACATAGTCCGGATGCACCGCCTTGCCGGCGTCCTGGAACACCGTATAGCGCTGGATCTTGGTCGCCCCGGTTTCCTTATCCACTTCCAGATCAACGAGATGCACGCCGAAGCTCACCCCGGCGCCATCGGCGTTGACCTCGTGGTGGCCGGCGATCGGGCCGCCGGTCTGGAACGAGACGGCGGCGATCTCGGCCAGCGTCATCGGCGGGAACTTCCCGGCGTTCGGCCCGGCCGGATGGGCGGCGCCCTCGCGCCATTCCACCGCCTCTTCGGCGATGCCCCAGATCTTCGCCGCGCGGCCGCACATCTTCTTGATCGCGTCGCGCGCCGCGCGGATCGTGGCGATGCCCACCGCGAAGGTCACCCGGCTGCCGTCGGTCACGTCGCAGAAGCCGAGCGAGGCGGTATCGGCGACGATGGTGCGCACCTTCTCGTAGGGGATGCCCAGCTCCTCGGCCGCCATCAGGCTGATCGAGGCCCGGCTGCCGCCGATGTCGGGGTTGCCCTCGGTCACCCCCACGGTGCCGTCGGTGTTCACGTTCAGCGTCACGCAGGTATTGCCGCCGAAGTTGAACCAGAAGCCGCAGGACACGCCGCGCGCCTGGCCCGGCTTCAGCGGCGCGGTGTAATGCGGATGCTTCTTCGCCGCCTCCAGCGTGGCCATCAGGCCGATATCGTCGAAGGTCGGCCCGTAGGAGGATTTGGTGCCCTTCTTGGCGGCATTCTTGATCCGCACCTCGATCGGGTCGAGCCCGAACTCCTGGCAGAGCTCGTCGACCACGCTTTCCACCGCATAGATCGCCTGCGGCGCGCCCGGCGCACGATAGGCGGCCTCTTTCGGCCGGTTGGTCAGCACGTTCCACCCCTGGGTGCGCACCGCTTCCAGGTCATAGCAGGCGAAGGCGGCCTGGCCGCCCATCTCCACCGTCATGCATTGGTAGGCGCCGCCGGAATAGCGCAGCTTGGCCTCGCCGGCGGTGATCCGGCCGTCCTTGGTCATGCCGATCTTCACGTCGATCGAGGTCGAGACGGTCGGGCCGGTGGCGCGGAACACCTCGTCGCGGCTCATCACGATCTTCACCGGCCGGCCGGCCTTCTTCGACAGCATCAGCGCCACCGGCTCGATGAAGACGGTGGTCTTGCCGCCGAAGCCGCCGCCGATCTCGGACGGGGTGACGCGCAGCTGGCTGGCCTCCATCCCCATCAGTTCCGAGCAGAGCCAGCGCACGTTGAACTGGCCCTGGGTGCAGCACCACAGATCGGCCTTGCCGTCCGCCGTCACCGAGGCGAGGCAGGCATGCGGCTCGATATAGCCCTGATGGGTCGCCGCGGTCTTGAAGCTGCGCTCGACGATCTTGTCGGCCTTGGCGAAGCCGGCGGCGAGGTCGCCGTGGCCGAATTCGCAGAAATGGGTGACGTTGCCGCCCGCCCCGTCCGGCACCGATTCGAGCCGCAGCCCCTCGCGCACCACCGGCGCCGCGGCCTTCATCGCCGCGTCGACATCGGTGACATGCGGCAGCACCTCATAGGTCACCTTGATCTTCTTCAGCGCGGCCTTCGCCACCTCGGCGCTGATCGCCGCCACCGCGGCCACCGCGTGTCCGTCGTAAAGCGACTTGCCCTGGGCCATGGCGTTCTCGCCGATATCGGCCAGGAAGGCGTCCTGCGGCAGCACGAAATCCGCGCCGGTGACGACCGCCTTCACCCCCGGCAGCGCCAGCGCCTCCGAGGTGTCGATCGCGACGATCTTGGCATGGGCATGGGGCGAGCGCAGGATGCGGCCGACCAGCATCCCCGGGGCCACCGGATCGGCGCCATACATCGCCCGGCCGGTCACCTTGTCGATCCCGTCGGGGCGCGGAACCCGCGTGCCGACCAGCTTGAACTCCCGCTTCTGATAGGCGTCGAAGGCCATCTTACGCTCTCCTCATCTCAGCCGCCGCGGCCTGGACCGCGCGCACGATCTTGTCGTAGCCGGTGCAGCGGCACAGGTTGCCGGCCAGCCAGAACCGCACCTCTTCGTCGCTCGGCTCGGGGTTCTGCTTCAGCAGCGCGTCGGCGGCGACCAGGATGCCCGGCGTGCAGACGCCGCATTGCAGCGCGGCATGGTCGATGAAGGCCTGCTGCAGCGGATGCAGCTTGTCGCCCTGGGCCAGCCCCTCGATCGTGCCGATCTCCTGGCCCTCGGCCTCGGCCGCCAGCACCAGGCAGGAACAGACCAGCCGGCCGTTCAGCGTCACCGAACAGGCGCCGCAATCGCCGGTGCCGCAGCCTTCCTTGGCGCCGGTCAGGCCCAGCCGGTTGCGCAGCGCGTCGAGCAGCGTCTCCTCCGGCGGGCAGACGAATTCGACGGCGTCGCCGTTGACGCTGGTGGAAACGGTAATGCTCATTGCTTGCCTCCGGCACGGGTATAGGCGATGCGGGCGGCCCGCTTGGCGAGCACCCCCACCACATCCTTGCGATAGGCCACGCTACCGCGCTTGTCGTCGATCGGCTTGGCAGCGGCCGAGCAGGCGGCCGACAGCTTCTCCAGCGCGGCCTCCTCCAGCTTGCTGCCGATCAGCGCCGCCGCGGCCGCTTCGACCAGCAGCACCGTGGGCGCCACCGCGCCGAGCGCGACGCGCGCCGCCGTCACCCGGCCCTCGGCGTCCAGCGTCAGGTTCACCGCCGCGGCGGCGACGGCAATGTCCATCTCGCTGCGCGGGATGAAGCGCAGATAGGCGTCGGCCGAACGCGCCGGCCGCGCCGGCAGGAAGATCGAGGTGACGAACTCGCCCTTTTTCAGCGTCGTCTTGCCCGGGCCGGCCGGAATGGTCTCCACCGCGACATCGCGCGCGGCCCCCGGCCCGGCGATCCGCACCGTGGCGCCGGCGGCGACCAGCGCCGGCACGGAATCGGCCGCCGGCGAGGCGTTGCAGAGATTGCCGGCCATCGTGCAGCGGCCCTGCACCTGGGTCGAGCCGATCAGATTCGCCGCCTCGACCACGCCCGGCCAGGCCTTCTTCAGGTCGCGGTCTTCGGCCAGCTGCGCGCCCGCCACGGCCGCGCCGACGCGGAAGCCGCCGGCCTCCGCCACGATCGAGCGCAATCCCGGCAACGCCTTGATATCGACGATCAAATCCGGCTCGATCAGGCCGGATTTCATCTGCACCAGCACATCGGTGCCGCCGGCCAGGATGCGGGAGAGGCCCTTCTCGGCCGAGAGAAGACGCGCGGCCTCGGCCACCGTCTGGGGTTTTTCGTAGCGCATGCGGGTAGGTTCCTGTCGAATGGAAGTCAGGGTCCGGGCCGGAGCTTAGAACCAGCCGTCGGGAAGATGCAACACACCGCCGACACCGGCGGGACGAAAGACGTCAGGCCGGCGGGGTCGGCGCCGGGGCGAAGCGCGCCCGCATCAGCTTCTTGTCGAGCTTGCCGACCGAGGTTTTCGGC
Organism: Pseudomonadota bacterium; assembly: GCA_021813645.1. Lineage (GTDB taxonomy): Bacteria > Pseudomonadota > Alphaproteobacteria > Rhodobacterales > Rhodobacteraceae > Solirhodobacter. Next base: position 7,367 of record JAKAJW010000099.1, read on the forward strand.
AGCGCCTCGACGAACTCCACCCGGTCGGGATGGGCCCATTTCGACAGATGCCCCCCCTCGACCGCCGCCGCCACCGCCGCGCGCACCCCGGCCTCGACGCTCGCCCGCGCCGCCTCCGGCTTCGGCGCGATCACCAGGCAGGGCCGTTCGCCCCATTTGGCGTCCGGCAGCCCGATCGCCGCCACCTCGGCCACCCCCGGCACCGTGCTGGCGATGTTCTCGAGGTCGAGCGACGAGATCCATTC